>NZ_JZWV01000001.1 GCF_000966975.1 Streptomyces katrae
GGCCGAACCGGCCGAACCGGCGAGCGGGGCCCCGCGCCCGGCGCGCCGTACGCGCTCGGCGGCCGACGGCTCGGCGAGCCAGGCCGCCCCGCCCGCGGAGGCCGGGCCGGACACGGCGGCCCCGGAGTCCGAGGCCCCGCGCCCCGCGCGGCGTAACCGGTCCGCCTCGGACGGGTCCGTCAGCCAGGCCCCCGCGCCGGAGCCGGAGGCTCCCAGGCGCCCGGCCCCGCGCAGCCCGGACGCGCCCTGGCACAACCCGAAGCCCGCCTTCGACGAGCCCGAGCCCGGCCCCGCGCCCGAGGCGGAGCCCCGCCCGCAGCCCGAAGCCACGCCCGAAGCCCGGCCCGAAGCCGGTCCCGGCACCGACCACGACACCACCGGAGGCGACGCGTGAACGACGTCCTCGACGTCGCCCTGCGACTGATCGTCGTCTTCGCCGTCTTCCTCGTGCTCCCGCTCGTCATCGGGCAGACCGAGCACAAGGTGATGGCGCACATGCAGGGCCGCCTCGGCCCCATGTACGCCGGCGGCTTCCACGGCTGGGCCCAGCTCGTCGCCGACGGCGTGAAGTTCGCGCAGAAGGAGGACATCGTCCCGGCCAACGCCGACCGGCGGATCTTCCAGCTCGCCCCCGCCGTAGCGCTGCTGCCGTACCTCCTCGTCCTCATCGCCATCCCCATCGGCCCCAGCGAGAGCGCCGTCGGCCAGATCATCGACGCCGGCCTCTTCTACGCCCTCGCCGTCATGGGCGTCGGCGTGCTCGGCAGCCTGATGGGCGGCTGGGCCTCCGCCAACAAGTTCTCCCTCCTCGGAGGCCTCCGCACCGCCGCCCAGCTGCTCGCCTACGAGCTGCCGATGCTGCTCGCCGCCGCCTCCGTGGCCATGGCCGCCGGAACGGTGTCGCTGCCCGGCATCGTGAACGCCTTCGAGTGGTGGTGGCTGCCCTGGCAGATCATCGGCGCGCTCGTCTTCTTCACCGCCGGCCTCGCCGAGCTCCAGCGGCCCCCGTTCGACATGCCCGTCGCCGACTCCGAGATCATCTTCGGCGCGTACACCGAGTACACCGGCCTGCGCTTCGCACTGTTCCTGCTCGCCGAGTACGCCGGCATCGTCGTCCTGTGCGCCCTGACCACCGTCCTCTTCCTCGGCGGCTGGCACGGCCCCTTCGGCGGCGACGGCCTCGGCTGGGTGTGGACCCTCCTCAAGACCGCGGTCCTGGCCTTCGTGGTCATCTGGCTGCGCGTGAGCTACCCGCGCCTGCGCGAGGACCAGCTCCAGAAGCTCGCCTGGACCGTACTCATCCCGCTCGCGCTCGCCCAGATCGCGCTCACCGGCATCGTGAAGGTGGCGATCCAGTAATGCCCCCGATCCCCGGATCCGGCCTCGCCAAGGGCCTGGCCGTCACCCTGCGCACGATGACCAAGCGCGCGCACACCGCCCAGTACCCCGAGGTGCAGCCCGAGCTCCCGCCCCGCAGCCGCGGGGTCATCGGCCTGTTCGAGGAGAACTGCACGGTCTGCATGCTGTGCGCCCGCGAGTGCCCCGACTGGTGCATCTACATCGACTCCCACAAGGAGACGGTGCCCGCCGCCACCCCCGGCGGCCGCGAGCGCAGCCGCAACGTCCTCGACCGCTTCGCCATCGACTTCTCCCTCTGCATGTACTGCGGTATCTGCATCGAGGTGTGCCCCTTCGACGCCCTCTTCTGGTCGCCGGAGTTCGAGTACGCGGAGACCGACATCCACGACCTCACCCACGAGCGCGACAAACTGCGCGAGTGGATGTGGACGGTCCCGGCCCCGCCCGCGCTGGACCCCGGCGCCGAGGAGCCGAAGGAGATCGCCGCCGCACGCAAGGCCGCCGAGAAGGCCGAAGCGGCCGCCGCCGC
>NZ_JZWV01000002.1 GCF_000966975.1 Streptomyces katrae
CCCCCCCCCCCCCCCCGCGGCCGCGGCCAGGGCCGCGGCCGCCGTCAGCGCGGCCGCACCCGCAGGCCCCGCCCCCACGCCCGGCCCCGGCTTCCTCTCGCCGACCGGCGTCGAGATCGCCTTCGTCCTCGTCGGCCTCGCCACCCTCGGCGCGGCCCTCGTCACGGTCACCACCAAGCAGCTCGTGCACGCCGCCCTCTGGCTGGTCGTCGCGCTCGGCGGGATCGCCGTCGAGTACCTGCTGCTGACCGCCGAGTTCATCGCCTGGGTCCAGGTCCTGATCTACCTCGGCTCCGTGGTCGTCCTCCTCCTCTTCGGACTGATGCTGACCAAGGCCCCCATCGGCCGCTCCCCGGACGCCGACTCCGGCAACCGGTGGGTCGCCCTCGGCGTCGCCGGCGCCGCCGGTGCCGCGCTCGTCTGGGTGGTCGTCGACGCCTTCCGCACCACCTGGATCGGCCTCGACGGCCCCGCCCAGGGCTCCACCAAGGTCTCCGGCGAGATCCTCTTCCAGCACTGGGTGCTGCCCTTCGAGGCCCTCTCCGTCCTCCTCCTCGCCGCCCTGATCGGCGCCATCGTGCTCTCCCGCCGCACCACCCCGGCCGAAGCGGCCGCCGACGCGGCCGACGCCGCCGCCCGCACGGGCACCGAGAAGGGGCAGCGCTGATGCACCTCGCCTACCCCGCCGTCCTCGCGGCCCTCCTCTTCGCCACCGGCCTCTACGGTGTCCTCGCCCGCCGCAACGCCATCCTGGTCCTGATGTCCGTCGAGCTGATGCTCAACGCCGTCAACCTCAACCTGGTGGCCTTCGACGTCTGGCTGCGCGACACCCTGCACGCCGGCCAGGCCCTCACCCTCTTCACCATCGCCATCGCCGCCGCCGAGATCGGCATCGGCCTCGCGATCGTGCTGATGGTGTACCGGAACCGGGGCACCTCGGACGTCGACAAGCTGCGCGACACCGCCGAGCGCCACGAGTCCGGCCGCCCCGATGACACCGCTGCCCGGCCGGAGGTCGCCGCGTGAGCACCACGACCCTCGCGGTCCTCGTCCCCCTCCTCCCGTTCCTGGGCGCGGTGGCAGGACTCCTCCTCGGCCGGACCGCGCCCGGCTTCGTCAGGCCGCTCGCCATCCTGCCGACGCTGGCCGCAGCCGTCCTCGCAGTCCTCGTCGCCGTCCGCCAGGGAGGCGGCAAGGCGATCGACACCGCGACCGAGCTGACCCCGACCGGCTCGGTGCCGATCGCTCTCTCGCTCCACCTCGACGGCTTCGCCGTACTGGTCGCCGCCCTGGTCGGAGTGGTCGCCACCTGCGTACAGCTCTACTCGACCGCGTACCTCCGCGAGGACCCGCGCTACCCCTCGTACGCCGCTCTGGTCTCACTGTTCACCTCCGCCATGCTGCTCGTCGTCTACTCCGGCGACCTGATGGTGCTGCTGGTCGGCTGGGAGATCATGGGCATCTGCTCGTACTTCCTCGTCGGCCACTACTGGGAGACCGAAGCGGCCCGCTCCGCCTCCCTCAAGGCCTTCCTCGTCACCAAGCTCGGCGACGTCCCCTTCCTCATCGGACTGTTCGCGCTCGCCACCGACGCCGGCTCCTTCCGGATCACCAAGATCCTCGGCACCGTCGCCGCGGGCGGGCTCGACCACCCGACGCTCATCGCGCTGCTCCTGCTCGCCGGCGTCGCCGGCAAGTCCGCGCAGTTCCCGCTGCACACCTGGCTCCCCGACGCCATGGCCGGCCCCACCCCGGTCTCCGCGCTGATCCACGCCGCGACGATGGTCGCCGCCGGCGTCTACTTCATCGCCCGCCTGCTCCCCGTCTTCACGGCCTCCAGCGCCGCCCTGGTGGTCATGGCCGTCATGGCCGCGATCACGATGGTCGGCTCGGGGCTCGCCGCCCTGGCCCAGGACGACATCAAGCGCGTCCTCGCCTACTCCACCGTCGGCCAGCTCGGCTACATGATCGGCGCGCTGGCCGTCGGCGACCGCGGCGCCGCCGTCTTCCACCTCCTGTCCCACGGCGCCTTCAAGGCGCTCCTCTTCCTCGGCGCCGGCGTGATCATCCACGCCGCCGGCACGAACTCCCTCGCCGCCATGTCCCGCATGGACGGCCTCGCCCAGCGCGTCCCCGACGCCTTCTGGACGATGACGATCGCGCTCCTCGCGCTCGCCGCCATCCCGCCCTTCGCCGGCTTCTTCTCCAAGGAAGCCGTCCTCGTCGCCGCCGAGCACGCGGCCGGCGGACACTCCGACCTCGTCCCGGGCGCGGCCGGCTGGCTGGTCCTCGTCGCCGGCGTACTGACCGCCCTGCTCACCGCCGCCTACGCCACCCGGCTGTGGCTGATGGCCTTCCGCGGCCGGGGCGCTGCCGCCCCCGACCACGGCAAGGAACCCCTCGCCATGACCGGCGTGCTGTGGCTGCTGGCCGTCCCCTCGACCGCCTTCGGCCTCGCCGCCCGCCCCCTCGCCGACTGGTTCGACGGCAGGGAACTCACCCCGACCGTGACCACCTCGGTCCTCGGCACCGGCGCCGCGCTCATCGGCGTGATCCTGACCTGGGCCCTGTGGCAGCGCGCCACCGCCAGGGCCGCCGCCGGCATCCGCAACGGAGGCGCCGTCCCCGCGTCCGTGGCCGCCGCCGAATCCGCCGCCGAGACCCCCGAGGTCGCCGAGGTGACCCACGAGCACCCCGCCGTACCGGCCGCCCCCGCGGCCGACCCCGGCCGGGCCCTCCTCGGCCCCCTGCACCGGCACGCCGCCGACGGCTTCCACCTCGACGCCGTCTACGACCGGCTGTTCGTCCGCCCCGTCCGCGCGGGCGCGAGCCTGGTGCGCTTCCTCGACCGCGAGGTCGTCGACACCTACGTCCGCGGCGCGGGCACCGCACCCCGGCTGCTCGGCAGCCTGGTGCGCCGGGCCCAGACCGGCAACGTGCAGAGCTACCTGAGCGCGCTGCTCGCCGGCGCCGTGGTCCTGGTGATCGCCACCGCCGTCATCGCCAACATCAACGCCGGATCGTGAGCCGAGAGTCAGCCGTGATCGATATCAGCCCGTCCGTGATGCAGTTCCTTCTGGCGTTCATCGTGGCCGCACCGCTCCTCGGCGCCGTCGCGGCCCTCCTCCCGGCCCCGCCCGGGCTCAAGGGCAGGAGCCCCGAACAGGCCGTGCTCCGGCACGGCGTCACCGTCACCGGTGTCATCCTCGCCGCGGCCGTCGCCCTCACCCTGGGCTTCGACCACGACGCCCCGTCCCGCTTCCAGGCGACGACGGACATCAGCTGGATCCAGGCGCTCAACATCCGGATCCACCTCGGCGTCGACGGCATCTCGCTCCCCCTCCTCCTGATGACCGCGCTGCTGTTCTTCCTCTGCGCGGTGTACAGCTACTTCAAGCTCCCCGAGGGCCCCTCCCCGAAGGCCTTCGTCGCCCTGCTCCTCGTCCTCGAGTCCGGCACCCTCGCGACCTTCGCCGTCCTCGACCTGATGCTGTTCTTCCTCGCCTTCGAGACGGTCCTCATCCCGATGTACTTCCTCATCGCCCGCTGGGGCGGTGCTCAGCGGCAGGCCGCCGCCTGGAAGTTCATCCTCTACACCCTCCTCGGCTCCGTGGTGATGCTCCTCGGACTGCTGCTGATCGGACTGAACAGCGGCACTTTCGACATGGTGGCACTCGCCTCTGACAACGGCCGCGGACTGAGCCACACCACCCAGATCCTGGCCGTCCTGGCCATCGGCACCGGCCTCGCCGTGAAGACCCCGATGTGGCCGCTGCACAGCTGGCTGCCCGACGCCCACACCGCCGCCCCCACCGTCGGCTCGGTGCTCCTCGCGGGCGTCCTGCTGAAGATGGGCACGTACGGGTTCGTCCGCATCCTGCTCCCCGTCACCCCCGACGGCATGCACACCTTCGCCCCCTACCTCGGCGCCTTCGCCGCCGTCGGCATCGTCTACGGGTCCCTCGCCTGCCTCGCTCTGACCCGCAAGGGCGTCAAGGGCGACCTCAAGCGCCTCATCGCGTACTCCTCCGTCGGGCACATGGGCTTCGTCCTGCTCGGCATCGCGACCATGACCCCCACCGGCGTCAACGGCGCGCTGTTCGCGAACATCGCCCACGGTCTGATCACCGGCCTCCTCTTCTTCCTGGTCGGCGCCCTCAAGGACCGCTACGGCAGCAGCGACCTCGACACCCTCGCCGGAGCCACCGGCGCCGCCCTCTACGGCCGCGCCCCCCGCCTCGGCGCCCTCCTGGCCTTCGCCGCCGTCGCCTCCCTCGGCCTGCCCGGCCTGGCCGGCTTCTGGGGCGAGATGCTGGCCCTGTTCGGCGCGTTCGACCCGGCCGCGGGCCTGTCCCGCCCCGCCTTCCTCACCTACATGGCCGTCGGCGCGTTCGGCACCCTGCTCACCGCCGCCTACCTGCTGATCGTCGTACGGCGCGTCTGCATGGGCGACCCCGAGGCCGGCCCCGAGCTCACCCTCGCGGACGTCCAGCGCTACGAGTTCGCCGCCTGGACCCCGCTCGTCGCCCTCACCGTCCTCGCCGGCCTGTGGCCCGCCACCCTCCTCGGCCTGACCGACCCGGCCGTCCAGAAGCTCCTCGCAGGAGGCAACGCATGACGGCCCTGACGGCCCTGGCCGCCGACACCCCCAGCCTGGTCCAGTCCGTCGACTGGCTCGCGATCACCCCCGTGGTCGTCCCCGCCGCCGTCGCCCTGCTCGTCCTGGTCGCCGACCTCTTCCTGCCCCAGGCCCGCAAGCCCGTCCTCGGCTGGATCTCCGTCGCCGGCCTGGCGGCCGCGACCGCCGCCCTGCTGCCGCTGCGCGCCGGCGACCGCACCACCTTCTGCCTCACCGCCGACCCCGGCGCGTGCAGCTACACCGCCGACCACTTCGCGCTCGTCATCCAGTTCCTGGTGCTGGCCGGAGCCCTGGTCACCGCCCTGCTGTCGGTCACCGTCGTCCGCGAGGGCCGCATCCCGGCCGGCGAGTACTGGTTCCTGCTGCTCTCCTCCGCCGCCGGCGCGGCCCTGCTGCCCGCCTCCCGCGACCTCGCCACCCTGATCGTCGCCCTCGAAGTCGCCTCGCTGCCCGCCTTCGCCCTCGTCGGCATGCGCCGCGGCGACCGGATGTCCTCCGAGGCCGCCCTCAAGTTCTTCCTGTCCTCGGTCACCGCTACCGCCGTCTCCCTGATGGGCGTCAGCCTCGTCTACGCCGCCACCGGCACCCTGCACCTGACGCGGGTCGCCGACCGGCTGGAGGACGTCCCCGGGCAGCTCGACACCCTGGCCATGGCGGGCGTCGCCCTCACCCTCGTCGGCTTCGCCTTCAAGACCGCCGCCGTCCCCTTCCACTTCTGGGTCCCCGACACCTACGTCGGCGCCCCGCTGCCCGTCGCCGGCTACCTGTCGGTGATCGGCAAGGCCGTCGGCTTCACCGGCCTCATCCTCGTCACGGTGATCGCCTTCCCCGCGTACTCCGACGTCTGGGGCCCCGCCCTCGCCGTGCTCGCCGCGCTCACCATGACCCTCGGCAACACCGCCGCCCTGCGCCAGCCCGCCGACCGCCCGCAGAGCGCCGTACGGCTGCTCGCCTGGTCCTCCGTCGGCCAGGCCGGCTACCTGCTCGTGCCGATCGCCGCGGCCGCGTACTCCGACCGCGACCAGATCGGCTCCACCGTCGCCTACGCGCTGATGTACGCCGCCGTGAACCTCGGCGCCTTCTCCGTCGCCGCACTGGTCGCCCGGACCAAGCCGCTGCAGCGGATCGCCGACTACCGCGGCCTGTACGCCGAGCGCCCCGCCGCCGCCCTGTCGCTGGCCTTCTTCCTGCTCTGCCTGGCCGGCCTCCCGCCCGGCATCATCGGCCTCTTCGCCAAGGTCACCGTCTTCCAGTCCGCCGTCGACGCCGGCCTGGGCTGGCTCGCCGTGGTCATGGCCGTCAACGTCGTCATCGCCCTGTACTACTACCTGCGCTGGACGGCGCTCCTCTTCCGTACCCCGGAACCCGGAACGGCCGCGGCGCACGCCCCGGCCCGTACGAAGGCCCCCTGGCCCCTCACGGCCGCCATCGCCCTCACCGCCGTGACCGCCCTGGTCCTGTCCGGAGCCCCGCAGCTGGTCCTGCGCTTCGCCGCGGGCAGCCTCTTCCCGCTGTAGCCGGCCCGCTCCGCGGGGCCCTCACCCGTACGGAGCAACGCCCGCCGCCGCCCCCGGACCGTGCCGCCGGGGCGGCGGCGCCCCGCCGTGCCCCGGGAACCAGACGCCGCCACCTCGCGTTGACCAGAGAGGGAGGGTCCACTGGACCGAAGACCCTCAGATCCACGACGGGGCTCCCCTGACGCACCACTTGGAGGGCGTACCGTGCACCGCCGGCACAACGGGCTGAAGACCGCCGTACTCCTCGGCGGGATGTCCGCACTCATCATCGTCATCGGCAGCTTCTTCGGGCGGGGCGGCCTGATCATCGCCGTCCTGGTGGCCCTCGGGACGAACGCGTACGCGTACTGGAACAGCGACAAGCTGGCTCTACGCGCGATGCGCGCCCGGCCCGTCAGCGAGTTCGAGGCCCCGGAGCTCTACCGCATGGTCCGCGAGCTCTCCACGTCCGCGCGCCAGCCCATGCCCCGCCTCTACATCTCACCGACCGAGGCCCCCAACGCCTTCGCCACCGGCCGCAATCCGCGCAACGCCGCCGTCTGCTGCACCGAGGGCATCCTGCGCATCCTCGACGAACGCGAGCTGCGCGGGGTCATCGGGCACGAGCTGAGCCACGTCTACAACCGCGACATCCTCATCTCGTCGGTCGCCGGAGCCCTGGCCTCCGTGATCATGTTCCTGGTGAACTTCGCCTGGCTGATCCCGGTCGGCCGTTCCGACGACGACGAGGGCCCCGGCATCCTCGGCATGCTGCTGATCATGATCCTCGGCCCGCTCGCGGCCTCCGTGATCCAGCTCGCCATCAGCCGCTCGCGCGAATACGAGGCGGACGCCTCCGGAGCCCAGCTCACCGGCGACCCCCTCGCCCTCGCCGGCGCGCTGCGCAAACTCGACGCCGGCACCAAACAGCTCCCGCTGCCCCCCGAACCGCGACTGGAGACGGCGAGCCACATGATGATCGCCAACCCCTTCCGCCCGGGGCAGGGACTCACCAAGCTGTTCTCGACACACCCTCCGATGGCCGAGCGCATCGCCCGGCTCGAACAGATGGCAGGCCGAAGCCAGTGAAAACCATCCTGAACGTCATTTGGCTCATACTCAGCGGGATCTGGCTGTTCCTCGGCTACTGCCTGGCCGGCCTGATCCTCTGCGTCACCATCATCGGCATCCCCTTCGGCATCGCCGCCTTCCGCATCGCGGTCTACGCCCTCTGGCCCTTCGGCTACACCACCGTCGAGCGCCGCGACGCGGGCGCCGGTTCCTTCATCGGCAACATCCTGTGGCTGCTCCTGGCCGGCTGGTGGCTGGCCCTGGGCCACATCGCCACCGGCATCGCCCTCTGCGTCACGATCATCGGCATCCCCTTCGGCATCGCCAACTTCAAGATGGTCCCCCTCTCCCTCTTCCCCCTGGGCCGCGAAATCGTCCCGACGGACGCCCCCTTCGCCTCCCGGTGACGGCGGCCGCCCGATTCGCCCTCCGGGGCGAGGACGAGGACCACGAGGAGGAGCAGCTGTGGGCCCTGTGCGAGGAGGCGGAGAACCTCTTCGCCGACCCGCCGGAGCAGCCGCGGCGCCACTACGAGCTGCTGGGCTGCGCCTTCGAGGGGGAACTGCCGTCGGCGCTGGGCTTCCTGGTCCTGAAACCCCTCGACAAGCACGGCACACCGCTGTGGGAGTGGTACCTGGAGGACGCCCGCGTCCTCTCCTCCCGCCCGTGCGCCCGTGACCTGTCACGGCTGGACGTGACCATCGAGGCGGTGCGGTCCGAGCAGCAGCCGGACTACCCGCAGCGGGTCCCCCTGTCGGTGGGCTTCAGCCTCTCGGACTTCGACGACAGGCTCCTGGGCCACTTCCGGGACCTCTCCGAGGTACTGCCGGTGGCCGATCCGGAGCCCCACCCCGTCCGCCTCCTCGGATGCTCCCTCCACGGGCCGCTGCGGGACGTGGTGGAGGGCCGACGGGCGAGACGCCTCGCCTACCGGCACCTCGACGCCCTGGACACCGCGGGCGAGCTGCTCTCCATCGCGGGGAACCCGGACGTCGTCGGCTGGGAGCCCTCCCCGCGCGGGCCGGGCCTCTACGACCTGACCGTGCACATGGACCCCCAGCCCCCGGTCGTCGCCCGTATCTGGCCGCTGTGGCGCGAGGGCCGCCCGGCCGTCCCCAACCTGTGGGCGCCCTTCGACGCCACCGGCCGCGCCCGCTGGCTGGACCCGGCCCTGCACCACCGCACGGGCCCGGACCGCCCGGCCGGCGGCACCTACCACCTCGACGGCCGGCACGTCACCGACTACGAGGGCTTCTTCTGCGCCCTCGGCGAGGCAGTCAACGGCCCCGGCGGATACTTCGGCCGCTGCCTCAACGGCGTCTCGGACGCCCTGTGCGGCGGATTCGGCGCGACCGGACCCTTCACCCTCGTCTGGCACGACCACGAGACGGCCCGCCGCTGCCTGGGCGTACAGCCACTGACCTTCGGCCCGGCGTCCTTCCCCGAACTGCTCTCCTTCCTGCGGGAAAAGCGCATCGAGGTCGTCCTGGCCTGAGTTATCCACAGGCCGGGACGGCTGTCAGCGCTCTGCCCCACCATGAACACATGAACGAGACCGAGCAGTTGCTGGAGCAAGTCACCGCCCGAGCACGAGACGCCGTGCGCGAGCACGGAAAGCCGCGCCCCGCGCCCCTGGCGGACGGGGAGACCGACCGGACCGAGAGCGCCCTGGGCTTCGCCTTGCCGCCCCTGCTCGCCGCGCTCTACACGCGCGTCGGCGACGGCGGATTCGGGCCCGAGTACGGACTGCTGCCACTGCGTCAGGCCATAGCGGCGTATGAAGCGGGGCGTTCGTCCGACTGGGGCTGGCCGGAGGGCGTCCTGCCGATAGCCGACCTCGGCTGCGCCATGTCCGCGTGCGTGGACTGCCGCTCCGAAACCGCTCGGATGCTGCTCTTCGAGCCCAACCCCGGGGACCCCGACCTCGCCTGGTACCACCTCTCCCCGAGCCTGGCCGACTGGCTGCGCGACTGGCTCGACGGCACCGGCTGGTTCCGCGAGGAGTGGGACGAGGACGAGACGGACGCGGGCCCCTGGGCGGAGTTCAGCTCCCGGATCTGAAGCCGCGCCGGACCCCGTAGGCCAGTGCGCCCAGCGCCAGTACCGCTGCGCCCGACACCACCGACGCGGCCGGCAGCGCGCAGGCCAGGAGCACACAGCCGGACAGCCCCGCCGCTGCCACGGCACGACCCTTGACAACTGAACCGAGAGTCCATGCGGAGGCATTCGCGATCGCGTAGTAGGCCAGCACTCCGAAGGAGGAGAAGCCGATCGCGCCCCGCAGATCGGCGGTGGCCGCGAGCACCGCCACCACCGCACCCACCGCCAGCTCCGCGTGGTGCGGCACCTGATGCCGGGGATGTACGGCGGCCAGCGCGCGCGGCAGATGGCCGTCCCGGGCCATCGCCAGAGTGGTCCGCGACACCCCGAGCACGAGGGCCAGCAGCGAGCCCAGCGCCGCCAGCGCCGCCCCCGCCCGGACGACCGGGGCCAGTCCGGGCCGCCCGGCCGCGCGGACCGCGTCGGCCAGCGGGGCCGACGACCCCGCCAGTGCGTCGGCACCGAGCACCGACAACGCCGCCACGGCCACGGCGGCGTACACCAGCAGGGCGATCCCCAGCGCGACCGGCACCGCGCGCGGGATCGTGCGCTTCGGATCACGCACCTCCTCGCCCAGGGTGGTGATCCGGGCGTAGCCCGCGAAGGCGAAGAACAGCAGGCCGGCGCCCTGCAACAGCCCGGCTACCCCCACCCCGCTCCCCGCCGCCCAGCCGCCCGGAATCCGCCGCGCCGGAACTCAGGCACGCCACCACGACCGCGGCCAGCACCGCCAGCACCGCCGCCACGATCAGCCGGGCGATCCGGGCGGACTTCTGCACCCCGCCGTAGCTCGCCGCGGTCAGCGCCACCACCGCCGCCACGGCCACCACGTGCTCCCGCCCGGGCCACACGTACGCCCCCACGGTCAGCGCCATCGCCGCGCAGGAGGCCGTCTTGCCGACGACGAAACCCCAGCCGGCCAGGTACCCCCAGAAAGGGCCGAGCCGCTCGCGCCCGTACACGTACGTGCCGCCGGAGGAGGGATAGCGGGCGGCGAGCCGCGCCGAGGAGTGCGCGTTGCAGTAGGCCACCAGCGCCGCCAGGGCCAGGGCGGCCAGGAGCCCACCGCCCGCCGCGCGGGCCGCCGGGGCCAGGGCGGCGAAGATCCCGGCGCCGACCATCGCCCCGAGTCCGACCACGACGGCGTCCGACACTCCCAGGGTGCGCTTCAGCTGGTTGTCCACGGGCGGAGGGTAACCGGCCTAGATGACGCCCTCCCGGCCGGGAAGCGGCATCCGCTTGCGCTCCCAGCCCTCCAGGGCGGTCAGGCAGGCGTGGTCCAGGTGCCGCAGCCCGCTCAGGTCGAGCCGCACCGACGGCCCGTGCGGCAGGGCCTCCAGGGAGTCCAGCAGCTTCGGAAGCCGCAGGAAGCTCGCGTTCCCCACGACCCGCACGCACAGCTCCTCGCCCTCCCAGACCGCCTCGACGTGCACGTGGGAGGTCTCCCAGGCGGCCTTGGCCACCGCCAGGACCAGCCCGACCAGCACCCCCTCGAAGAGACTGGTGGCCAGGATCGAGCCGGCCGTCACCACCAGCACCACCGCCTCGCCCCGGTGGGTCCGCCACAGAGCGGCCACCGCCCGCGCCGGCAGCAGCTTCCAGCCCGCGTGCAGCAGCACCCCGGCGAGCGCCGCCAGCGGTACCACGGCCAGGACCTGCGGCAGCGCCACCGCGAACAGCAGGAGCCAGCCGCCGTGCAGGATCCGGGACGCCCGGGTGCGCGCCCCGGCCTCCACATTGGCGGAGCTGCGCACGATGACGGCGGTCATCGGCAGGGCCCCGAGCAGCCCGCACACCGCGTTGCCGACACCCTGGCCGACCAGCTCGCGGTCGTAGTCGGTGCGCGGCCCCTCGTGCATCCGGTCGACGGCGGCGGCACTGAAGAGGGTCTCGGCGGAGGCGATCAGCGCGAGCGCGACCACCGTCCCCACGGCCCCCACGGACCCCAGCGCGCCGAAGTCCGACCAGCCCGGCGGCGACACGGCCTCCAGCACCCCCGTCACCCGGACGGTCTCCACGGGCAGCCGCAGCAGCGCGGCCACGGCGGTGGCGGCCGCCACCCCGACGAGCGCACCCGGCACGACGCGCAGCCCCGTCGGCACCCGCCGCCACAGCACCATGACGGCGATGGTCCCCGCCCCCAGCGCCACGGCCGCCCAGTCGGCCTGCGCCCCCAGCTCGTGCATCCCGCCCAGCTTGGCGAGGGTCTGCCCCGGGGCCCGCACCCCGCCGAGGGCGTAGAGCTGCCCGGCGATCAGCACGAGCCCGATCCCGGCCAGCATCCCGTGCACCACGGCCAGGGAGATCGCCCGGAACCACCGCCCGAGCCGCAGCGCCCCCAGGCCCAGCTGGACCATGCCGGCGGCCAGCACCAGGACCCCCAGCGCGGGCAGGCCGTAGGTGCCCACGGCCTCGTAGACGAGGACGGTCAGCCCGGCGGCGGGCCCGCTGACCTGGAGTTCGCTGCCCCGGAACCAGCCGGTGACCAGCCCGCCCGCGACCCCGGTGACGATCCCCAGCTCGGCGGGTACACCGGAGGCGACGGCGACCCCGACGCAGAGCGGGAGCGCCACCAGCGCGACGACGACGGACGCCCCGAGGTCCGCTCGGAAACTGCCGGCCCCAGGCATGCGGGAACCCCCTCGTGAACAAGGTGACGGATGTCACCCAGCCTGCGGGGCGCGCCCCTCGGCGCCCAGTGGCCACCGGGAGGCCGGACGGGAGCGTGCGCCGCTCACGCCGGGCACACGCCACGGGCGCCGAAACGGCGAAGGGCACAACGCGGGCGCCCGCCGGGAAGGCCCCGGCGATCCGCCCCCGTTGTGCCCCACGGGGTCCGATCAGCGCCGTACGCGCAGGTCAGCGGTAGTTCACGAACTGGATGGCGAAGTCCAGGTCCTTGCCCTTGAGGAGGGCCTGGACGGCCTGCAGGTCGTCGCGGCTCTTGGAGCTGACGCGCAGCTCGTCGCCCTGGACCTGCGCCTTGACGCCCTTGGGGCCCTCGTCACGGATCATCTTCGCGACCTTCTTGGCGTTCTCCTGGGAGATGCCCTCCTCGATCGACGCGAAGATCTTGTACTCCTTGCCGGACAGCTGCGGCTCGCCGGCGTCCAGCGCCTTCAGCGAGATGCCGCGCTTGACCAGCTTGGTCTCGAACACGTCGAGGACGGCCTTGACGCGGTCCTCGGAGTTCGCCTCCATCAGGATCTTGTCGCCCGACCAGGAGATCGAGGCGCCGGTGCCCTTGAAGTCGTAGCGCTGCGAGAGCTCCTTGGCGGCCTGGTTGAGGGCGTTGTCGACCTCCTGCCGCTCGACCTTCGAGACGATGTCGAAACTGGAGTCGGCCATGTGCTGTGGCTCCTTGAAATCGGCTGCGGTGTGCCCCGGTGGGGCTGCGGCCGGACATCCCCGGACCGCTCGGCAAAGCCTAGCCACCGCACCCGGCGGAAGTGCTGATCAATCCGGTGGCGAAGCACCCCCGAGCATCGGGTATCGTTTACGTCGTTGCCAGGGAACAACGCCGAAAGGCGGAGGAACCGGCGACATCCCATGGCGGTGTGCCCGAGTGGCCAATGGGAGCGGACTGTAAATCCGTCGGCTTAGCCTACCCAGGTTCGAATCCTGGCGCCGCCACGCGAGTGGAACCCCCGTTCATCTGCGGAAACGCAGGGGACGGGGGTTCTTTCGTCATGGCCCCGGCCGGCCTAGGGCGAGGTCACCGCCAGGTGGTAGGTCGTGTCGACCCGGAAACCGTTCGTGGCCGCCGCGTCGATCTCCAGGACGAACTGCCCCGGCGGAAGCGGATCGAGGGCGCACCACAGCCCCCAGGCCACCTGCGGTATCCCCAGGACGGGGAAGGGCTTCGAGGTGAACTCCCGCAGCGGCAGCGGGGAGCCGTTCAGCGCCGCCGAGGCCCGCGTCGCCTCCAGCCGCCACGGCTTCGTCAGGAAGGGCACCGCCGCGCGCCGGGTGTTCAGCACTGGGAAGAACAGCGGACGCCCCGTCGGGACACCGCACCGGCGCACCACCCGGCCGCCGTGGGTACCCGCCAGGAACCACACGTCCTCGGGCTGCCGCCGGCCGGCGTACGCCCCCGTCGTGTCCGCCACCGGACTCTCGCCCTCCGGGGCGGACAGCGCCCACTTCCACCACCTGGCCGCGAGCCGGCCCCCCTCCGCGGCGCCGACCTGCCAGTTCCCGTCGCCCATGCCGTGCCCCGGTCCCCCGTACGGCCGCCCCCTGCGACCGGATTCCGGGTGACCCTATCGGCCCCCACCACGCACCGAACCGGGCGGCCGGTCGTTCACGGGGCGTGAGACGGACTTCGGACGGACGCGGAAAAGCCGGGGGCGGCGTACTGATCGCCCTGCTCGGCGCCGGGATCCCGGCGCTGGTCGGGGCCGCCCTGCACGGCCACGTGGGGGAGCCCTACCGGGAGACGCGGCTGTACTTCGCCACCCAGCGCCCCGACGGCCGCCCGCCCGTCGGCAAGGGGGAGTTCATGGGCTTCCTGGACCGCGAGATCACCCCGGGCTTCCCCGAACACCTCACCCTCCGGGACGGATACGGCCAGAGGCGCGACGAGGACGGCACCGTCGTCCACGAGGCCTCGTACGAAGTCGTGCTGCTCTACCCCGAGAAGGAGGCCGCCGAGCGCGGCGCCCGCGTCGAGCGGATCCGGCAGGCCTACGAGGAGCAACTCCGTCAGGGCACGGTCGGCCGCACCGACGCCGAGGTGGAGGCCGATCTCTGACCGCCCGCCGCACGGTGGTTGACGGTTCGTCGGGCGATCGGAACGGGCGGCCTCAGTTGCCGGCCACGTCCTTCACCGCGACCGGGACCCCGACAGGAGCTCCAGCGTCAGACCGGCCGTCGCCGGGGTCTCGACCAGTTCGGCGAGCACCGCCGCGACGTCGTCCCGCGTGACACTGCCCGGCCCGGTGTGCGCCTCCAGCCGGACCAGCCCCGTCCCGGGGTCGTCGGTCAGCACGCCCGGGCGCAGGATCGTCCACTCCAGGCCGAGCCGGGTCCGCAGGTGGTCGTCGGCCTCGCCCTTGGCGCGCAGGTACGCGTCGAAGACCTCGCCCCCCTCGTGCCGCGCGTCCGCACCCATCGACGAGACCATCAGGAAGCGGCGCACACGGGCCCGTTCGGCGGCGTCGGCGAACAGCACCGCCGCGCCCCGGTCCACGGTCTCCTTGCGCGCCGGACCGCTGCCCGGTCCGGCACCGGCGGCGAACACCGCCACGTCCGCGCCTTGGAGGATCCCCGCCACGTGCTCGACGGAAGCCGACTCCAGGTCGCACAGCACCGGTTCCACGTCGGCCTCGCGCAGATCGGCGCCCTGCCCGGGATCCCGGACGATCCCGGCGACCTCGTACCCGCGCGCGGCGAGCAGGCGCTCCAGCCGCAGCGCGATCCGACCGTGTCCACCCGCGATGACGATGCGCATGTCCCGACCGTACGACGACCCGGGCGCCCCCGCCCGCGAACGCCGCCCGCACCCTCAGGGGCCGGGCTCCATACGGCCCTGCCGGGGCAGGTCCAGGGCCACCGCGACCGCCGAGTCGCAGTACTCCCGTACGGCACTCGTCCGGGCTACCACCCGGCCCCGGTGGATCACGATCCGGCTGTAGGCCAGCGACAGCACTCCGGCGATCCGGTCCCCGCGCACGGCGAGCAGCTCCGCCGGGAAGCCGGCCTCCACCCGCACCTCGGGCAGGGCCATCGCCTCGCGCGCGGCGGCGCTGACCGCGTCGTACGCCTCGGCGGCCCGCAGCCCGCCCTGCGAGGCCAGCAAGTAGGCGGCTTCCAGGGGGTCGCCCCGGCCGACCGGGTTACCGGCGTCCCGCAGCGCCCCGCTCCCGGCGGCGACCCGGACCCCGGCGGCGCGCAGCAGGCGTACGGGGGCGGTGCGCAGGCCGCGGCGCTCCAGGGCGGCGCAGTCGCCCTGGGGCAGGCAGGTGACCCGGACGCCGGCCGCCGCGAGCTGGTCGGCGGCGCGGGAGGCGGCGTCCAGCGGCAGCCGGGACAGACCCCCGCAGGGGCCGATGGTCACGCCGGGCCTCAGCCCCCCGGCCATCGCCGCGAGCCGGGCCAGACGGCCGGGGTCGTCCCCGTCCGTGTGCAGGTCCACGGGGCAGCCGTGCTCGGCGGCCAGCTCCAGGACCGCCTCCAGGAAGCCCGTCGGGTCGGGGTCCAGGTCGGGGCAGCCGCCGATCACCGAGGCGCCCATCTTGACGGCGTCGCGCAGCATCGCGAGCCCGTCGGCCCCGGCCACCCCGGTCAGCAGCCGGGGCACCGCCACCGTGGTCAGGTCGGTGAGCCCGCGCAGGGAGCGCCGGGCCTGGAGGGCGGCCTCCATCGGCCCCAGGCCGTGCACGTCCCCGATCCGGATGTGGGAGCGCACGGCGGTGGCGCCGTGCCCGAGCTGGAGCAGTGCCGCCTCGGTGGCCCGGCGCTGCACCTCGTCGCGGGCGTAGGAGACGGGCCCCTCGCCGTCGGCCGTCAGGGCGGTGTCCCCGTGGGCGTGCGGCTCGGCCGGGGCGGGCAGGAGCAGGTAGCCGCGCAGGTCGACCCGGGCCGGGGCGGGGGCGGGGAGGCTGCCCGCGGTACCGACCGCCTGGATGCGGCCGCCGCTGAGCCGGACGTCGACCGTGCGCCCGTCGGTCAGCCGGGCCCCGGTGAGCAGGAGGCCCGTGGGCGGCCCCGCCTCCGGGGCGGAGCCCGGGGCGGGAGTGCGCGCCGGGGTGCGGCCCGGGCCGTCGGCCGGAGTGCGGCCCGGCCT
>NZ_JZWV01000003.1 GCF_000966975.1 Streptomyces katrae
CTCCCGCAGGGCCCCGTCCCGGCCCCCCGGGGCCCCGCGGCGGACCTCCCGCGGCGCCTTTGTGCGGGCCCGCGGAGGGGCCCTTGGGTGGGCCTCCCGCCGCGCCCTTGGGCGGCCCGCCGCCCGGGGCCCCGGCGGAGCCGCCGGAGGGGCTGCCCGCCGGGTTGCCGGGCGAGGGGGAGGGCTGCTGCGGCTGGCTGTCGGACATCGCGCTCCTGCGGTGGCTCGGGCGGTTCCTGAACCGTGGCCGCAGCCCGCGGCCCAAGATCACGCAGCGTGCTCAGAGCCTAGGGTGCGGGGCTCCCGGGTTCGCGGAAGAGCGCAATAGTCGTACCGGTGTGGTGCCCATGCGCCTCGGCGCCCCCGCACACCTCCCCGTACGGCGTCCCCGCACGCGGCCCCGGGCGTCGGGCGGTGGAGGCCGTGACCCCGCGCGGGCGGCCGGTGCGGCTTTGACCCCGCGACCGGGACGGTGCGGCTGTGACCCCGGCCACAAAAAGGCCCGTAAGTGCCGGGAGAGGGGCCCGCGAGTGATCGGGAAAGCCCGGCGCGGGCCGTCCGAGCCCAGTCCCCCCAAAGGATTTGGGCGATCGGCGCGCAACCGTGTAATGTCTTCCTCGCTCGCCCCAATAGCTCAGTCGGTAGAGCGTCTCCATGGTAAGGAGAAGGTCTGCGGTTCGATTCCGCATTGGGGCTCTGGTGAGAGAGGTTCCCCGCCCTCGGGCGGGGAACGGATCTCATCAAAGCGGCGTAGCTCAGTCGGTAGAGCAAGCGGCTCATAATCGCTGTGTCACCGGTTCAAGTCCGGTCGCCGCTACCACACCCAGTAGCCGATTGCGGGGTCGGTCTCCCGATCGGCTACTCTTTTATGCGTTCATCCGTCCCATAGTCCGTCAAGGAGCACTCACGTGGCTGCCACCGACGTCCGCCCGAAGATCACGCTGGCCTGCGTGGAGTGCAAGGAGCGGAACTACATCACCAAGAAGAACCGGCGTAACAACCCGGACCGCATGGAGATGAAGAAGCACTGCCCGCGCTGCAACTCGCACACCGCGCACCGCGAGACCCGCTAATCACTGGCGAAGTCTCCGCATAGGCACCTTCACGAGGTCGTCCCCTTCTGGGGGGCGGCCTCGTGTCGTTTCCGCACCGGTTCCTTGATCCGGAGCCCCTTCAACAGGAGGTAGTGAGCCATGGCACTCGACCAGACCTTCGTGGGGCGGACCTACCCGCCCACCGAGCCGTACGAGGTCGGCCGGGAGAAGATCCGCGAATTCGCGGTCGCGGTGGGTGACGAGAATCCCGTCTACACCGACCCCGAAGCCGCCAAGGCGTTCGGTCACCAGGACGTGATCGCCCCGCCGACTTTCGTGTTCGCCATCACCTTCGCGGCGGCCGGCCAGGTCGTCCAGGACCCGCAGCTGGGCCTGGACTACAGCCGCGTCGTGCACGGCGACCAGAAGTTCGCGTACGTCCGCCCCGTGCGCGCGGGCGACCGGCTCACCGTGACCTCCACCATCGAGGCCGTGAAGTCCCTCGCCGGCAACGACATCATCGACATCCGCGGCGAAGTCCACGACGAGTCCGGCGAGCACGTGGTGACCGCCTGGACCAAGCTCGTGTCCCGCGCCCCCGAGGAGGCCTGAGATGACCGCGCAGATCCAGTACGCCGACGTCGAGGTCGGCACCGAGCTCCCGGCGGCGTCCTTCCCCGTGACCCGCGCCACGCTCGTCCGCTACGCCGGCGCCTCGGGCGACTTCAATCCGATCCACTGGAACGAGAAGTTCGCCAAGGAGGTCGGACTGCCGGACGTGATCGCGCACGGCATGTTCACGATGGCCGAGGCGATCCGCGTCGTGACCGACTGGGTCGGCGACCCGGGTGCGGTCGTCGAGTACGGCGTCCGCTTCACCAAGCCGGTCGTCGTCCCGAACGACGACCAGGGCGCGCTGATCGAGGTCACCGCGAAGGTCGCGCAGAAGCTGGACGACAACCGCGTACGGGTCGACCTGACGGCGATGAGCGCCGGCCAGAAGGTGCTGGGGATGTCCCGCGCGGTGGTCCGGCTGGCCTGACCGGCCACCGGCCGCCGGACGACGGGCCGAGGCGCGGGGCGACCCCCCGCGCCCCCCGCCGCCACACCCGACCCCTTGACTTAGTTAGTGATTGAGTACTAACTTTCTCTGCATGGCAAGGATGAGTGCGGACGAGCGGCGCGAGAGCGTCATCCGCGCCGCGATCCACGAGTTCGCGCGCGGCGGCTACTACGGGACCTCCACCGAGGCGATCGCCAAGCGGGTCGGGGTCTCGCAGCCGTACCTCTTCCGCCTCTTCCCGGGCAAGAAGGCCATCTTCCAGGCCGCCGCCGGGCGCTGCCTGGAGAACACCCGCAGGGCCTTCGCCGAGGCCGCCGAAGGGCTGCACGGCGAGGAGGCCCGGGCCGCCATGGGTGAGGCGTACATCCGGCTGATCGCCGAGCAGCCCGAGATGCTGCAGATGCAGCTCCAGATGTACGTCACGGTGGCCGCCGCCGAGGCGGCCGGCGACCGCGAGCTCGGCGAGCTCGTGCGGGCCGGCTGGCTGGAGCTGTGGGACACCGTCCGGATCCCGCTCGGCGACGTCCAGCGGACCACGGCCTTCATGGCGCAGGGGATGCTCATCAACACCCTGTCCGCCATGGGGTTCCCGTCGGGTCACCGGATCTGGGACGGCTTCCCGGGTGAAGTCGACAAGGCGGCCGGCTCGACGGGCGGACAGACGGTGTGAGGCGCGGGGCCGTGCGGGCCCCAGGTCGCCCCGCATCCTTCTGCCCTCGAAAGTTAGTCAGCAATAACTAACAAACCCCAGGGGGAAGCATGACCCAGCAGAAACTCGGGCCGTCCGCGGTCTGGGCCCTCGTCGTCACCGGGGCCGCCGGCTTCATGGCGGCCCTCGACAACCTCGTCGTCACCACCGCCCTCCCCGCCATCCGCGCCGACCTCGGCGGCAGGCTGGAAGACCTGGAATGGACGGTGAACGCCTACACCCTCACCTTCGCCGTCCTGCTGATGTTCGGCTCCGCGCTCGGCGACCGCTTCGGCCGCCGCCGGCTCTTCACCGCCGGCCTCGCCCTCTTCACCGCCGCCTCCGCGGCGGCGGCCCTCTCGCCCGGCATAAGCCGGCTCATCGCCGCCCGCGCCGTCCAGGGCGCCGGAGCCGCCGTCATGATGCCGCTCAGCCTCACCCTGCTCACCGCCGCCGTACCGGCCGCCCGCCGCGGGATGGCCCTCGGCATCTACGGCGCCGTCACCGGCCTGGCCGTCGCCAGTGGCCCCCTCATCGGCGGCAGCCTCACCGAGCACATCTCCTGGCAGTGGATCTTCTGGCTGAACGTGCCCATCGGCCTGGCCCTCATCCCGCTCGCCCGCCTGCGCCTCGCCGAATCCACCGCCCCCAACGCCCGCCTCGACGTCCCCGGCACCCTCCTCATCAGCGGCGGCCTCTTCGGCATCGTCTACGGCCTGGTCAACGCCAACGCCCACGGCTGGACCAGCGCCCCCGTCCTCACCGGCCTCATCGCGGGCAGCGCCCTGATCGGCGGCTTCGTCCACCACGGGTTCCGCAACGCCAACCCCGTCCTGCCCATGAGGCTCTTCCGGCACCGCGGCTTCTTCGGGATCAACCTCGCCAGCCTGCTGATGTACCTCGGCATGTTCGGGTCGATCTTCCTGCTCAGCCAGTTCCTCCAGGGCGTCGCCGGTTACTCGCCCACCGAGGCCGGCCTGCGCATGCTCCCCTGGACTGGCATGGGCATGATCGTCGCTCCACTCGCCGGGACGCTCGCCGACCGGATCGGCGGCCGCCCCGTCGTCGTCGCCGGACTGGCCCTCCAGGCGATCGGCCTCGGCTGGTTCGCCCTGGTCCTGAGCCCCGGCGTCTCCTACGCCGCCCAGCTGCCCGCCCTCGTTCTCAGCGGGATCGGGATGTCCATGTACTTCGCCCCGGCCAACCACGTGCTCATGTCCACCGTGGCCCCCGGCGACCAGGGCAAGGCCTCCGGTACCAACAACGCCCTCCGCGAGGTCGGCGGCGCCCTCGGAGTGGCCGTCCTCGCCTCGGTCTTCTCCGCCCGCGGCGGCTACGAGACCCCGCAGGTCTTCACCGACGGCACCGTCCCCGCCCTGTGGATCGGCTCCGCCGCCGTCGCCCTGGCCGCCGCCCTGGCCCTGCTGGTGCCCCGCCGGCCGAAGTCCGTGCCGGTTCCCGAGGCCGCGACAGGGGCCCTGGTGAAGATGCCCGCCGCCCACTGAACCCGCGCCGCCGAAGTACTGCCGACGGAACCGCGAGCGACCAAGGAGCCCCGCCATGCCCGACATCCCCTGGACCACGCCCACCGCCCCCGCCTCCGACGCCGAGGTCTACGTCATGGCCTCCCGCTTCGAGACGGAAACCCTCGTCGGCGCCCTCAGGTTCTTCCTCAAGGCACCCGGCATCATCGCCCAGATCCGCAAGGCCCCCGGAGCCAACGGCGCCGCCCTCCGGGCCCGGGTCTTCCGCCGCACCTTCCTCACCCTCTCCGCCTGGGAGGACCGCGACGCCCTCCACCGCTTCGCCCGGAGCGAGCCCCACCGCTCCAGCGCCCGCGCGGCCAGCGCCTACATGAAGGAATCGGCCTTCACCTTCTGGACCGTCCCCGCCCGCGAACTCCCCCTCACATGGGCCGAGGCCGAGCGGCGTCTCGACGAGCAGAAGCAGAGCAGCTGAGTGCCCCGCCGGGATGCGAGGGGGACGGACCGTACTCTTGTCCACGTGCAGGAACTCCACGACGCCCCCCTCGCCCCGCTGACCACCTTCCGCCTCGGCGGCCCCGCGGCTCGGCTGGTCACCGCGACCACCGACGCCGAAGTGGTCGAAACCGTCCGCGCCGCGGACGCGAGCGGCACCCCGCTCCTGGTCATCGGCGGCGGCAGCAACCTCGTCATCGGCGACGAGGGCTTCGACGGCACCGCCCTGCGCATCGCCACCACCGGCTTCACCCTCGACGGCACCACCCTCGAACTCGCCGCCGGCGAGAACTGGAGCGACGCCGTCGCCCGCACCGTCGAAGCCGGACTCGCCGGCATCGAGTGCCTCGCCGGGATCCCCGGCTCCGCCGGCGCCACCCCGATCCAGAACGTCGGGGCGTACGGCCAGGAGGTCTGCGACACGATCACCGAGGTCGTCGCCTACGACCGCACCACCGGCGAGACGGTCACCCTGACCGCCGCCGAATGCGCCTTCCGCTACCGCCACAGCCTCTTCAAGGACCAGCCCGACCGCTACGTCGTCCTGCGCGTGCGCTTCGCCCTGGAGGACGCGGGCGGCCTCTCCGCACCGATCAAGTACCCCGAGACGGCCCGCGCCCTCGGCGTCGAGGCCGGCGACCGCGTCCCGGCCGCCGTCGCCCGCGAGACCGTCCTGCGCCTGCGCGCCGGCAAGGGCATGGTCCTCGACCCCGCAGACCACGACACCTGGTCCGCCGGCTCCTTCTTCCACAACCCGATCCTGACCGACGAGGCCTACGCCGCCTTCCTCGCCCGCGTCCAGGACCGCCTCGGCCCCGAGACCGCCCCGCCCGCCTATCCGGCCGGCGAGGGCCGTACGAAGACCAGCGCGGCCTGGCTGATCGACAAGGCCGGCTTCACCAAGGGCTACGGCACGGGTCCCGCCCGCATCTCCACCAAGCACACCCTGGCCCTCACCAACCGCGGCCAGGCCACCACCGAGGACCTGCTGGCCCTGGCCCGCGAGGTCGTCGCCGGGGTCCACGCGGCGTTCGGCGTCACCCTCGTCAACGAGCCGGTGACGGTCGGCGTCAGCCTCTGAGATGAACTGCCCCCTGCACGGGGCCGGAACGGACCCCACACGCCTCGTGGGACGCCAGATCAGCCGGGTCGTCGCCTCCTGGCACATCTGCGAGGGCGAACGCTCCGAGGCCCCCCTCGACGTCTGGCTGATCGACAGCGCCGGCGAGTCCACCCGGATCACCACCGGGTCCGACCAGTGCCTCATCGTCGAGTCGACCCCGCCCCACGAGCCCTACGACCTGGGGGAGTGGGGCCGGATCGAGGTCGGCGAGGACCTCGGGGAACACCCCTTCCTGCGCCACCTCGGCCAGACCGTCGAATCGGTCGCCGAGTTCGCCCTGCCCGAGCAGGGCCGCACCCACCTGGAGATCGGCTTCCCCGACGGCCGCCGGGTACGGGCCGACTGTCACGAAGGGGACCTGCGGCTCACCCGTTGAGCCAGTGCTCGATCCCGTCCAGCAGCTTCGCCTTGACCTCCTCCGGCGCCGCCGAACCCCGCACCGACTGGCGGGCCAGCTCGGCGAGCTCCGCGTCCGTGAAGGCGTGGTGGCGGCGGGCGATCTCGTACTGGGCCGCCAGCCGCGACCCGAACAGCAGCGGGTCGTCCGCGCCCAGCGCCATCGGCACCCCGGCCTCGAACAGGGTGCGCAGCGGGACGTCCTCGGGCCGCTCGTAGACGCCGAGCGCGACATTGGACGCCGGGCAGACCTCGCAGGTGATCTGCCGGTCGGCGAGCCGCTTCAGCAGCCGGGGGTCCTCGGCCGCCCGGACCCCGTGCCCGATGCGGGCGGCGTGCAGGTCGTCGAGGCAGTCGCGGACCGAGGACGGGCCGGTGAGCTCGCCGCCGTGCGGGGCCGCCAGCAGGCCGCCCTCGC
Organism: Streptomyces katrae; assembly: GCF_000966975.1. Taxonomy (GTDB): domain Bacteria; phylum Actinomycetota; class Actinomycetes; order Streptomycetales; family Streptomycetaceae; genus Streptomyces; species Streptomyces katrae. Next base: position 6,702 of record NZ_JZWV01000003.1, read on the forward strand.
GGGCGATGGCGAAGGCCCGGTCGAAGTCGCGGGCCATGCCGCGGCGCTCGTCGTTGGACAGGCCGAAGCCGACGATCCCCCGGTCGGCGTAACGGACGGCCAGCCGGGCGAGCGTACGGGCGTCCAGGGGGTGCTTCATCCGGTTGGCGGCGATCAGCACCCGCATCCCCAGGCCCGTCTCGCGGGAGGCCGCGTCCACGGCGTCGAGGATGATCTCCACCGCCGGGATCATGCCGCCCAGCAGCGGGGCGTACGAGGTGGGATCCACCTGGATCTCCAGCCAGCCGCTGCCGTCCCGCACGTCCTCCTCGGCGGCCTCGCGGACCAGGCGCCGGATGTCCTCGGGCTCCCGCAGGCAGGACCGGGCGGCGTCGTACAGCCGCTGGAAGCGGAACCAGCCGCGCTCGTCGGTGGCGCGCAGCTTGGGCGGCTCGCCGGCGGTCAGGGCGTCCGGCAGCCGCACGCCGTACTTGTCGGCCAGCTCCAGCAGGGTCGACGGGCGCATCGAGCCGGTGAAGTGCAGGTGCAGATGGGCTTTCGGCAGAAGCGTGAGATCGCGTACGTGCTCCATCTGGTGATCCTGCCGCATCGGTCACCCGATTGGCAGCGCATTACCTGAACGGGACATTGCCCGAACACGAATATGACCTCCGGAGTGCGCCGGAGCGGCCCCGGAAACGCCGGAGCGGCGCCACCCGGTGGGGTGACGCCGCTCCGGCGGGGTGACGCCTAGGCCTTGGCCTCGGCCAGCAGGTTCTGGATCCGGGTCACGCCCTCCACCAGGTCCTCGTCGCCCAAGGCGTAGGAGAGACGCAGGTAGCCGGGGGTGCCGAAGGCCTCACCGGGGACGACCGCGACCTCGGCCTCGTCCAGGATCAGCGCGGCGAGCTCGACCGAGTCCTGCGGGCGCTTGCCGCGGATCTCCTTGCCGAGCAGCTCCTTGACCGACGGGTACGCGTAGAACGCGCCCTCGGGGGTCGGGCAGTAGACGCCGTCGATCTCGTTGAGCATCTTGACCATCGTCTGACGGCGGCGGTCGAAGGCCTTGCGCATCTCCGCGACGGCCTCCAGGTCGCCCGAGACGGCGGCCAGCGCGGCGACCTGGGCCACGTTGGAGACGTTGGAGGTGGCGTGCGACTGCAGGTTGGTCGCGGCCTTGATGACGTCCTGCGGGGCGATGACCCAGCCCACGCGCCAGCCCGTCATGGCGTACGTCTTGGCGACGCCGTTGACGACGATGCACTTGTCGCGCAGCGCCGGGACCAGCACGGGCAGCGAGGTGAACTTCGCGTCGCCGTAGACCAGGTGCTCGTAGATCTCGTCGGTCAGCACCCACAGGCCGTGCTCGGCGGCCCACTCGCCGATCGCCTTCGCGTCGGCCTCGTTGTAGACGGCGCCCGTCGGGTTGGACGGGGAGACGAACAGGACGACCTTGGTGCGCTCGGTGCGCGCCGCCTCCAGCTGCTCGACGGAGACCCGGTAGCCGGTGGTCTCGTCGGCGACGACCTCGACCGGGACACCGCCGGCGAGGCGGATCGACTCCGGGTACGTGGTCCAGTACGGGGCCGGGACGATGACCTCGTCGCCCGGGTCGAGGATCGCCGCGAAGGCCTCGTAGATGGCCTGCTTGCCGCCGTTGGTCACCAGGACCTGCGAGGCGTCCACCTCGTAGCCGGAGTCGCGCAGCGTCTTCGCGGCGATGGCCTTCTTGAGCTCGGGCAGACCGCCCGCCGGCGTGTAGCGGTGGAACTTCGGGTCGCGGCAGGCCGCGACCGCCGCCTCGACGATGTAGTCCGGAGTCGGGAAGTCCGGCTCGCCCGCGCCGAAGCCGATCACCGGGCGCCCGGCGGCCTTGAGGGCCTTGGCCTTGGCGTCGACGGCGAGGGTCGCGGACTCGGAAATGGCGCCGATACGGGCGGACACCCGGCGCTCGGAGGAAGGCGTTGCAGAGGTCATGAGGCCAATCGTCCCAGACGCTCCGGAAGCCCCGCACACCGTTTCAGTCACCGGACGGAGCAGGTCCGGATGTTCTCTGTTCGACGTCAGGCCCAGGACCACGTATGCTCTGCTGTCGTTGGTCCTCACCGAACGCCCCAGGGCGCGAGCACTCCGTGCACTCGTCCGGATGCGGTAGGTTGGGAACACAAAGGGTCGTAGCTCAATTGGTAGAGCACTGGTCTCCAAAACCAGCGGTTGGGGGTTCGAGTCCCTCCGGCCCTGCTCCACACTCCTTCTCGGATGTGTGCGCAGGTACGTATTTCGATGCAACGCCGTGCGGCGCAACCGGGCGCGGCTACGGCCAACGACCCGGATTCAGGTGAGAGACGTGACGGACGCCCTGGGCTCCATCGACATGCCTGACGCCGACAGCGACACTCGCGAGAAGAAGGCCCGCAAGGGCGGCAAGCGCGGGAAGAAGGGCCCTCTGGGCCGCCTCGCGCTGTTCTACCGCCAGATCGTCGCGGAGCTCCGCAAGGTCGTCTGGCCCACGCGCAACCAGCTCACGACGTACACCACCGTGGTGATTGTCTTCGTCGTCATCATGATCGGTCTGGTGACCGTGATTGACTATGGGTTCCAGGAAGCCATCAAGTTCGTCTTCGGCTGATCCCCGCGGAGGGCGGCGCCTTGATGGGTGCCGCCTTTTTTCGCATGTTCCACCACCTTTTGTATCCAGGAAGAAGCAGCCACCGTGTCTGACCCGAACCTGAACGCGAGCCACGACTCCGTCGAGTCCGTCGAGGACCAGCTCGACATCGTCGAGGCGGCAGACGCTGTGGACCCCGACGAGGTTGAGCTCGCCGACGCCGAGGCCGGCACCGCCGCCGAGGAAGCCGCCCTGCACGTCGAGGACGACGAGGACGCCGACGCCGAGGCCGAGGAAGCCGACGAGGACTCCGAGGACGAGGGCGACGTCGAGGACGCCGCCGAGACCGCGGACGAAGACGCGGAGGAGGCCGAGGAGGCCGCTCCCGCCGAGCCCGTCGACCCGATCCAGGCCCTCCGCGAGGAGCTGCGCCTGCTCCCCGGCGAGTGGTACGTCATCCACACCTACGCGGGCTACGAGAAGCGCGTGAAGGCGAACCTGGAGCAGCGTGCCGTCTCGCTGAACGTCGAGGAGTTCATCTACCAGGCCGAGGTGCCCGAGGAAGAGATCGTCCAGATCAAGAACGGCGAGCGCAAGAACGTCCGGCAGAACAAGCTGCCCGGTTACGTGCTCGTCCGCATGGACCTGACGAACGAGTCCTGGGGCGTCGTCCGCAACACCCCCGGCGTCACCGGCTTCGTGGGCAACGCGTACGACCCGTACCCGCTGACCCTGGACGAGATCGTCAAGATGCTCGCCCCGGAGGCGCAGGAGAAGGCCGCCAAGCAGGCTGCCGAGGAGGCCGGTCTGCCGGCGCCCGCCGTCAAGCGCACCATCGAGGTCCTGGACTTCGAGGTCGGCGACGCGGTCACCGTCACCGACGGCCCGTTCGCGACCCTCCAGGCCACGATCAACGAGATCAACCCGGACTCGAAGAAGGTCAAGGGCCTCGTCGAGATCTTCGGCCGCGAGACCCCGGTCGAGCTGAGCTTCGACCAGATCCAGAAGAACTGATCCAGATCTTCTGAGCGACGCTTCCGAAGCAGGTCAGACCGGCCCGAAAAAGGCGGTCTGACCTGCTCGGTTTTTAGCCCCGCACCCATACCCGTTATCGTGGTGCGGTATGCCTCCATCCGGATGACCGGAAGGCGGCTGGAAAACTCTCACTAGGACCCGGAGAGAGCAATGCCTCCCAAGAAGAAGAAGGTCACGGGGCTTATCAAGCTCCAGATCAAGGCCGGTGCGGCCAACCCGGCTCCGCCGGTCGGCCCCGCGCTCGGTCAGCACGGCGTCAACATCATGGAGTTCTGCAAGGCCTACAACGCCGCGACCGAGTCGCAGCGTGGCATGGTCGTGCCGGTGGAGATCACGGTCTACGAGGACCGCTCCTTCACCTTCGTGACGAAGACCCCGCCGGCCGCGCGCCTCATCCTGAAGCACGCTGGCATCGAGAAGGGCTCCGGCGAGCCGCACAAGACCAAGGTCGCGAAGCTCACGCGTGACCAGGTCCGCGAGATCGCCACGATCAAGATGCCCGACCTCAACGCGAACGACCTGGACGCCGCGGAGAAGATCATCGCCGGCACCGCCCGTTCCATGGGTGTCACGGTCGAGGGCTGATCAGCCCCCTCGCAGTTCCCCAGTGGTAGGGCCAAGCGCTGGTCCGTACCACGACTCCATGCCTGAAGCACTTACACAGGAGCAGAAGTGAAGCGCAGCAAGACTCTCCGCGCTGCGGACGCCAAGGTCGACCGGGAGAAGCTCTACGCTCCCCTCGAGGCCGTCCGTCTCGCCAAGGAGACCAGCACCACCAAGTTCGACGCCACCGTCGAGGTTGCCTTCCGCCTGGGTGTCGACCCGCGCAAGGCCGACCAGATGGTCCGCGGCACCGTGAACCTCCCGCACGGCACCGGTAAGACCGCCCGGGTCCTGGTCTTCGCGACCGGTGACCGTGCTGCGGCCGCGGAAGCCGCCGGCGCCGACATCGTCGGCGACGACGAGCTGATCAACGAGATCGCCAAGGGCAACCGCCTGAACGAGTTCGACGCCGTCGTGGCGACCCCGGACCTCATGGGCAAGGTCGGCCGCCTCGGCCGCGTGCTCGGTCCGCGTGGTCTCATGCCGAACCCGAAGACCGGCACCGTCACCATGGACGTCGCCAAGGCTGTCACCGACATCAAGGGTGGCAAGATCGAGTTCCGCGTCGACAAGCACTCGAACCTGCACTTCATCATCGGCAAGGTCTCCTTCTCCGATGAGCAGCTGGTCGAGAACTACGCGGCGGCGCTGGACGAGATCGTCCGTCTGAAGCCGTCCGCCGCCAAGGGCCGCTACATCAAGAAGGCCGCCCTGAGCACCACGATGGGCCCCGGCATCCAGCTGGACTCCAACCGCACCCGGAACCTCCTCGTCGAGGAAGACCCGGCTGCTGTCTGATCCGGCCGAGCCTGACCGGCTCGCCTGAGTGACCGAACCGGCCCCCCGCCTCCCGCAAGGGAAGCGGGGGGCCGGTTTCTTTCTGCCCCCCGCCCGAAATCCCGTACGACTTTCCCGTCCCTTCCCCGTATGGTCGGACGGTTGATCGATCACACCAGGGGTGGGGACTCCATGCTCGTGCACCGCAAGAAGAAGACCGCCATGGCCGTACTGGCCGCCGTACTGCTCGTGGGCGGGGCCACGACGGCCTGCGAGGGCGGCAAGAAGGACGACGGGGGCAAGGCCGCGGCCGCGACGCCCTCCGCCGCGGCGCCGGCGGCCGGCAAGCCCGCCCAGGGCGGCGCGGACGCCACGCCGGCGGCGTACCTGGAGAAGGTGAAGAAGAAGTCCGAGGACATCACCTCGCTGCGCTACACCATGACCGGCACCGCCGAGGGCCAGCCGGTCAGCATGGACGCGTCCATGCGCCTCAAGCCGTCCGTGGCCATGTCCATGAAGATCAGCGCGCAGGGCCAGGAGGGGGCCGAGATCCGCCTGCTCGACGGCACCATGTACATGGGCTCCGAGGGCAAGTGGCTGAAGTTCGACATGAAGGGCGCGGACCCCCAGGCCGCCAAGCAGCTGGACAGCCTCGGAGCCGGCTCCGCCGCCGGCGAGAACCCGGGCGACCGCGCCGGGGACCTGATGGGCGCCAAGGACCTCAAGACCGTCGGCGAGGAGAACATCGACGGCGTGAAGACCAAGCACGTCGCCGGAACGGTCAGCCTCGAGCAGATGAAGGCCTCCCTCGCCGCCCTCACCCCCGAGGCCAGGCAGCGCCAGGAGAAGTCCATCCAGAAGCTGGAGGGCGAGGGCATCAAGACCATGAACATCGACATGTGGATCGACGAGAGCGACCACACCAAGCAGGTCCGCACCCGCGCCGAGTCGGCCAAGGGCCCGATGGACATGACGATGAAGTTCCTGGACTACAACAAGCCGGTCGACATCTCCGCCCCGCCGGCCGACCAGGTCATGGACCTCGCCCAGCTGGGCAAGGACTCCGGCTCCGGCGAGGGCTGAGCCCTCGGCCTCCGGACCGGTCGGGGGGCCGGTCCGGGGGCGATTTGCTCCGGCTCGCATCCTTCGCGTATGGTTCCCCAGAAGCCAAAGACCGCTGGTCGTTGCCGTGCCCGTAGAGGGTCGGTGGCCGAAGGATCCGCTACTGCGGACGACCCGCGCAGGTGACTGTGGAATCGTTCCCGGAAAGTATTTTCCGGTTGAGCTACGCCCTGGCGCCTGCGCCGGGGCGTTTTGTATGTCAGCCCCTTCTGAGCGGTCCTCATCACCCGGAAGGAGGCCGACGCTCTATGGCAAGGCCCGACAAGGCTGCCGACGTAGCCGAGCTTGAGGACAAGTTCCGCAGCTCCAGCGCCGTCGTGCTGACCGAGTACCGGGGTCTCACCGTGAAGCAGCTCAAGACGCTGCGTCGTTCGCTCGGTGAGAACGCCCAGTACGCCGTGGTGAAGAACACGCTGACCAAGATTGCGGCTAACAACGCCGGGATCACCTCGCTCGACGACCAGTTCACTGGTCCGACGGGTGCCGCCTTCATCACCGGTGACCCGGTGGAGTCGGCCAAGGGTCTTCGTGACTTCGCCAAGGAGAACCCGAACCTGATCATCAAGGGCGGTGTCCTTGATGGCAAGGCGCTGTCCGCCGATGACATCAAGAAGCTTGCGGACCTCGAGTCCCGCGAGGTTCTGCTCAGCAAGCTGGCCGGCGCGTTCAAGGGCAAGCAGTCCCAGGCTGCCTCGCTCTTCCAGGCGCTGCCGTCGAAGTTCGTCCGCACCGCGGAAGCGCTTCGCGTCAAGCTCGCCGAGCAGGGCGGTGCCGAGTAATTCGGCTCGCGCACTGATCTACGCCGCCTAGTGCGTGGGTCGTAGCGGGCCGTTACGCCCGCCTCTCTAGACATATCGGCACCTGCCGAATTAGTGGAAGGATCGCCCATCATGGCGAAGCTCTCTCAGGAAGACCTCCTCGCCCAGTTCGAGGAGATGACCCTCATCGAGCTCTCCGAGTTCGTGAAGGCCTTCGAGGAGAAGTTCGACGTCACCGCCGCTGCGGCCGTCGCCGTTGCCGCCCCGGCCGCCGGTGGTGGCGACGCCGGTGCCGCCGTTGAGGAGAAGGACGAGTTCGACGTCATCCTCACCGCCGCCGGTGACAAGAAGATCCAGGTCATCAAGGTCGTGCGCGAGCTGACCTCCCTGGGTCTGAAGGAGGCCAAGGACCTCGTCGACGGCACCCCGAAGCCGGTCCTCGAGAAGGCCAACAAGGAAGCCGCTGACAAGGCCGCTGAGGCCCTCAAGGCCGCTGGCGCCTCGGTCGAGGTCAAGTAACACCTCTGAGGCCGCCTGACGGCCTCAACCAAGGGCGATCACCCGATAGGGTGGTCGCCCTTTGGCGTATTCGCAGTGCCTGACTTGCCCTGGTCTCGTTGGGGAGTAGGGTGATCTTCGTTGCCCCGACGCAGGGTCCGGAGATGATCCGCTCGGAGCACGGGGCCTTGACGAACGGCCAGCGGCGCGCAATTCTCAGTCCCGTCGTGAGGTCGCCCGGGTCGATCCCGGATCCGAGGCATGGATCGACTACGAAGAGGGCAGTACTGATACGCGCTCTGTGAACGGGCGCTGCGGCATCGGCCGCGGTGTTGGTTGGACGCGGTGTTGGTTGAGGACGTGGGGAAGGGCCTGTTGCCGGTTTCCGGAAACCTGGTCTGGACATCAGTGAGCCAAGTGGCTACACTGACCCTTTGCGCTGCCTGTTAGCTGTCCCCTGCCCGTCGCCAGGGGCATGCCCACGCTCGAGCACACCGGATTGATACGCCCTGACCTGGTCTTTTAGTCCAGCTGGGGAGGCTCTGTCTTCTGTGTCGGCTGGGACCGGTACGCGCGTAGTGAGTCCGAGCCCTCGGAAGGACCCCCTCTTGGCCGCCTCGCGCAACGCCTCGACCAATACGAACACCGGTGCCAGCACCGCCCCGCTGCGCATCTCCTTTGCAAAGATCAAGGAGCCCCTCGAGGTTCCGAACCTCCTGGCGCTGCAGACCGAGAGCTTTGACTGGCTGCTCGGCAATGCCGCCTGGAAGTCTCGCGTCGAGTCGGCGCTTGAGAGTGGACAGGACGTCCCCACCAAGTCCGGTCTGGAAGAGATCTTCGAGGAGATCTCGCCGATCGAGGACTTCTCCGGGTCGATGTCGCTGACGTTCCGCGACCACCGGTTCGAGCCGGCGAAGAACTCCGTCGACGAGTGCAAGGAGCGCGACTTCACGTACGCGGCGCCGCTCTTCGTCACGGCCGAGTTCACGAACAACGAGACCGGTGAGATCAAGTCTCAGACGGTCTTCATGGGCGACTTCCCGCTCATGACCAACAAGGGCACCTTCGTCATCAACGGCACCGAGCGCGTCGTCGTGTCGCAGCTCGTCCGTTCCCCGGGTGTCTACTTCGACTCCTCCATCGACAAGACGTCCGACAAGGACATCTTCTCCGCCAAGATCATCCCTTCCCGGGGTGCCTGGCTGGAGATGGAGGTCGACAAGCGCGACATGGTCGGCGTCCGCATCGACCGCAAGCGCAAGCAGTCCGTCACCGTCCTCCTCAAGGCCCTCGGCTGGACCACCGAGCAGATCCTCGAGGAGTTCGGCGAGTACGAGTCCATGCGCGCCACCCTGGAGAAGGACCACACCCAGGGCCAGGACGACGCGCTGCTCGACATCTACCGCAAGCTGCGCCCGGGCGAGCCGCCGACCCGCGAGGCCGCTCAGACGCTGCTCGAGAACCTCTACTTCAACCCGAAGCGCTACGACCTCGCCAAGGTCGGCCGCTACAAGGTGAACAAGAAGCTCGGCGCCGACGAGCCCCTCGACGCCGGTGTGCTCACCACCGACGACATCATCGCCACGATCAAGTACCTCGTGAAGCTCCACGCGGGCGAGACCGAGACGGTCGGCGAGTCGGGCCGGGAGATCGTCGTCGAGACCGACGACATCGACCACTTCGGCAACCGTCGTATCCGCAACGTCGGCGAGCTCATCCAGAACCAGGTCCGTACGGGTCTCGCCCGTATGGAGCGCGTCGTGCGCGAGCGCATGACCACCCAGGACGTCGAGGCGATCACGCCGCAGACCCTGATCAACATCCGGCCGGTCGTCGCCTCCATCAAGGAGTTCTTCGGCACCAGCCAGCTGTCGCAGTTCATGGACCAGAACAACCCGCTGTCGGGCCTGACGCACAAGCGTCGTCTCAACGCCCTCGGCCCGGGTGGTCTGTCCCGTGAGCGGGCCGGCTTCGAGGTCCGTGACGTCCACCCGTCGCACTACGGCCGCATGTGTCCGATCGAGACGCCCGAAGGCCCGAACATCGGTCTGATCGGCTCGCTCGCCTCCTACGGCCGCATCAACCCGTTCGGCTTCATCGAGACCCCGTACCGCAAGGTCGTCGACGGTGTCGTCACCGACGAGGTCGACTACGTCACCGCCGACGAGGAAGACCGCTTCGTCATCGCCCAGGCGAACGCCCGCCTGGACGACGACCTGCGCTTCACCGAAGGCCGTGTCCTGGTCCGCAAGCGTGGCGGCGAGGTCGACTACGTCGAGCCGTCCGACGTGGACTACATGGACGTCTCGCCGCGCCAGATGGTGTCCGTCGCGACCGCGATGATCCCCTTCCTCGAGCACGACGACGCCAACCGTGCCCTCATGGGCGCGAACATGATGCGCCAGGCCGTTCCGCTCATCAAGGCGGAGGCCCCGCTCGTCGGCACCGGCATGGAGTACCGCTGCGCGGTCGACGCCGGCGACTCGATCAAGGCGGAGAAGGACGGTGTCGTCCAGGAGGTCTCGGCCGACTACATCACCGTCGCCAACGACGACGGCACGTACACCACGTACCGCGTCGCCAAGTTCTCCCGCTCGAACCAGGGCACCTCGGTCAACCAGAAGGTGATCGTCAACGAGGGTGACCGGATCGTCGAGGCCCAGGTCCTCGCCGACGGCCCGGCCACCGAAGAGGGCGAGATGGCCCTCGGCAAGAACCTGCTCGTCGCGTTCATGCCGTGGGAAGGCCACAACTACGAGGACGCGATCATCCTGTCGCAGCGCCTCGTGCAGGACGACGTCCTCTCCTCGATCCACATCGAGGAGCACGAGGTCGACGCCCGTGACACCAAGCTGGGCCCCGAGGAGATCACCCGGGACATCCCGAACGTCTCCGAGGAGGTCCTCGCCGACCTCGACGAGCGCGGCATCATCCGCATCGGTGCGGACGTCGTCGCCGGCGACATCCTGGTCGGCAAGGTCACCCCGAAGGGTGAGACCGAGCTGACCCCCGAGGAGCGCCTGCTCCGCGCGATCTTCGGTGAGAAGGCCCGCGAGGTGCGTGACACCTCGCTCAAGGTGCCGCACGGTGAGATCGGCAAGGTCATCGGTGTCCGCGTCTTCGACCGCGAGGAGGGCGACGAGCTTCCTCCGGGCGTGAACCAGCTGGTCCGCGTCTACGTGGCCCAGAAGCGCAAGATCACCGACGGTGACAAGCTCGCCGGCCGTCACGGCAACAAGGGTGTCATCTCCAAGATCCTCCCGATCGAGGACATGCCCTTCCTCGAGGACGGCACCCCGGTCGACATCATCCTCAACCCGCTGGGTGTCCCGTCCCGAATGAACCCGGGACAGGTCCTGGAGATCCACCTCGGCTGGCTCGCCAGCCGCGGCTGGGACGTCTCCGGCCTCGCGGACGAGTGGGCGCAGCGCCTCCAGGCGATCGGCGCCGACCAGGTCGCCCCCGGCACCAACGTCGCCACCCCCGTCTTCGACGGTGCGCGTGAGGACGAGCTGGCCGGCCTGCTCCAGCACACCATCCCGAACCGCGACGGCGAGCGCATGGTGCTCCCGACCGGTAAGGCGCGCCTGTTCGACGGCCGCTCCGGCGAGCCGTTCCCGGACCCGATCTCGGTCGGGTACATGTACATCCTCAAGCTGCACCACCTGGTCGACGACAAGCTCCACGCCCGTTCGACCGGTCCGTACTCGATGATCACGCAGCAGCCGCTGGGTGGTAAGGCGCAGTTCGGTGGTCAGCGCTTCGGTGAGATGGAGGTGTGGGCGCTTGAGGCATACGGCGCCGCGTACGCGCTCCAGGAACTCCTGACGATCAAGTCCGACGACGTGACCGGCCGCGTGAAGGTCTACGAGGCCATCGTCAAGGGCGAGAACATCCCCGAGCCGGGCATTCCCGAGTCCTTCAAGGTGCTCATCAAGGAAATGCAGTCGCTCTGCCTCAACGTGGAGGTGCTGTCCTCGGACGGCATGTCCATCGAGATGCGCGACACCGACGAGGACGTCTTCCGCGCGGCGGAGGAGCTCGGTATCGACCTGTCCCGGCGCGAGCCGAGCAGCGTCGAAGAGGTCTGACGGGCCTGGCCGGGGGATCCGATCGATCCCCCGGCCGCCCCGGGACCGTTCAGACCATGATTGAGACTCGACCCCGAAAGAGGGATTGACGCACAGTGCTCGACGTCAACTTCTTCGACGAGCTGCGGATCGGCCTTGCCACCGCGGACGACATCCGAACCTGGTCGCACGGCGAGGTCAAGAAGCCGGAGACCATCAACTACCGCACCCTCAAGCCCGAGAAGGACGGACTCTTCTGCGAGAAGATCTTCGGTCCTACCCGGGACTGGGAGTGCTACTGCGGCAAGTACAAGCGTGTCCGCTTCAAGGGCATCATCTGTGAGCGCTGTGGCGTCGAGGTCACGCGCGCCAAGGTGCGCCGTGAGCGCATGGGCCACATCGAGCTCGCCGCTCCCGTCACCCACATCTGGTACTTCAAGGGCGTCCCGTCGCGCCTGGGCTACCTGCTGGACCTCGCGCCGAAGGACCTCGAGAAGGTCATCTACTTCGCCGCGTACATGATCACGTTCGTCGACGACGAGCGCCGTCAGCGCGACCTGCCGTCGCTGGAGGCCCACGTCTCCGTCGAGCGCCAGCAGATCGAGAACCGTCGCGACGCCGACCTCGAAGGCCGCGCCAAGAAGCTCGAGAGCGACCTGGCCGAGCTGGAGGCCGAGGGCGCCAAGGCCGACGTGCGCCGCAAGGTGCGCGAGGGTGCCGAGCGCGAGATGAAGCAGCTCCGTGATCGCGCCCAGCGCGAGATCGACCGCCTCGACGAGGTGTGGAACCGCTTCAAGAACCTCAAGGTCCAGGACCTGGAGGGCGACGAGCTCCTCTACCGCGAGCTGCGTGACCGCTTCGGCACGTACTTCGACGGCTCGATGGGTGCCGCGGCGCTGCAGAAGCGCCTGGAGTCCTTCGACCTGGAGGAGGAGGCCGAGCGCCTCCGCGAGATCATCCGTACCGGCAAGGGCCAGAAGAAGACCCGTGCGCTCAAGCGCCTCAAGGTCGTCTCCGCGTTCCTGCAGACCAGCAACAGCCCCAAGGGCATGGTGCTCGACTGCGTGCCGGTCATCCCGCCGGACCTGCGTCCGATGGTGCAGCTCGACGGTGGCCGCTTCGCGACCTCCGACCTGAACGACCTGTACCGCCGCGTCATCAACCGCAACAACCGCCTGAAGCGCCTTCTCGACCTCGGTGCCCCCGAGATCATCGTGAACAACGAGAAGCGCATGCTCCAGGAGGCCGTGGACGCGCTCTTCGACAACGGTCGTCGCGGCCGCCCGGTGACGGGCCCCGGCAACCGTCCGCTGAAGTCCCTCAGCGACATGCTGAAGGGCAAGCAGGGTCGATTCCGTCAGAACCTTCTCGGTAAGCGTGTGGACTACTCCGCGCGTTCCGTGATCGTCGTCGGTCCGCAGCTGAAGCTGCACCAGTGTGGTCTGCCCAAGGCCATGGCGCTGGAGCTCTTCAAGCCGTTCGTGATGAAGCGCCTGGTCGACCTGAACCACGCGCAGAACATCAAGTCGGCGAAGCGCATGGTCGAGCGCGGCCGCACGGTCGTGTACGACGTGCTCGAAGAGGTCATCGCCGAGCACCCGGTCCTGCTGAACCGTGCGCCCACGCTGCACCGTCTCGGCATCCAGGCCTTCGAGCCCCAGCTGGTCGAAGGCAAGGCCATCCAGATCCACCCGCTCGTCTGCACCGCGTTCAACGCGGACTTCGACGGTGACCAGATGGCCGTCCACCTGCCGCTCTCCGCGGAGGCGCAGGCCGAGGCCCGCATCCTGATGCTGTCCTCGAACAACATCCTCAAGCCGGCCGACGGCCGTCCGGTCACGATGCCGACGCAGGACATGGTCCTGGGTCTGTTCTTCCTGACCACCGACGGTGAGCTCCGTGACACCAAGGGCGAGGGCCGCGCGTTCGGCTCCACCGCCGAGGCGATCATGGCGTTCGACGCCGGTGAGCTCGCGCTGCAGTCGTCCGTCGACATCCGCTTCCCGGTGGGCACCATCCCGCCGCGCGGCTGGGTGCCGCCGGTCGCCGAAGAGGGCGAGCAGGAGTTCCAGCCGGGCGACAGCTTCCGTCTGAAGACCACCCTGGGCCGTGCGCTCTTCAACGAGCTGCTGCCCGAGGACTACCCGTTCGTCGACTACTCGGTGGGCAAGAAGCAGCTCTCCGAGATCGTCAACGACCTGGCGGAGCGCTACCCCAAGGTCATCGTGGCGGCGACGCTCGACAACCTGAAGGCGGCCGGCTTCCACTGGGCGACCCGTTCGGGCGTCACCGTGGCCATCTCCGACGTCGTCGTGCCCGAGGCCAAGAAGGCCATCGTCGCGGGCTACGAGGCGATGGACGAGAAGGTCCAGAAGCAGTACGAGCGCGGTCTGATCACCAAGGACGAGCGCACGCAGGAGCTCATCGCGATCTGGACCAAGGCGACCAACGAGGTCGCCGAGGCGATGAACGCGAACTTCCCCAAGACGAACCCCATCTTCATGATGGTTGACTCGGGTGCCCGAGGAAACATGATGCAGATGAGGCAGATCGCCGGTATGCGTGGTCTGGTGTCGAACGCGAAGAACGAGACCATCCCGCGTCCGATCAAGGCCTCGTTCCGTGAGGGCCTCTCCGTGCTGGAGTACTTCATCTCCACCCACGGTGCCCGTAAGGGTCTCGCGGACACCGCCCTGCGTACCGCCGACTCGGGTTACCTCACCCGTCGTCTGGTGGACGTCTCGCAGGACGTCATCATCCGCGAGGAGGACTGCGGCACCGAGCGCGGCCTCAAGCTCAAGATCGGTGTCAAGGACGAGGCGGGTGTCCTCCGCAAGGCGGACGACGTCGAGACCTCCGTGTACGCCCGCATGCTGGCCGAGGACGTCGTCATCGACGGCAAGGTCATCGCGCCGGCGAACGTGGACCTCGGTGACGTGCTCATCGACGCCCTCATCGCGAACGGCGTCGAGGAGGTCAAGACCCGCTCGGTCCTGACCTGTGAGTCCGCCGTCGGCACCTGTGCCTTCTGCTACGGCCGCTCGCTGGCCACCGGCAAGCTGGTCGACATCGGTGAGGCGGTCGGCATCATCGCCGCCCAGTCCATCGGTGAGCCCGGTACCCAGCTGACGATGCGTACCTTCCACACCGGTGGTGTGGCCGGTGACGACATCACGCAGGGTCTGCCGCGTGTCGTCGAGCTCTTCGAGGCCCGTACCCCGAAGGGTGTCGCCCCGATCTCCGAGGCCGCCGGCCGCGTGCGGATCGAGGAGACCGAGAAGACGAAGAAGATCGTCATCACGCCCGACGACGGCAGCGAGGAGACGGCGTTCCCGATCTCCAAGCGCGCCAAGGTCATCGTGCACGAGGGCGACCACGTCGAGGTGGGCCAGAAGCTCACCATGGGTGCCACCAACCCGCACGACGTGCTGCGCATCCTCGGCCAGCGTGCCGTCCAGGTCCACCTGGTCGGCGAAGTCCAGAAGGTCTACAACTCGCAGGGCGTGTCGATCCACGACAAGCACATCGAGATCATCATCCGGCAGATGCTCCGCCGCGTGACGATCATCGAGTCCGGCGACGCGGAGCTCCTCCCGGGCGAGCTCGTCGAGCGCTCCCGCTTCGAGACCGAGAACCGTCGTGTGGTCACCGAGGGCGGTCACCCCGCCTCCGGCCGTCCGCAGCTGATGGGTATCACCAAGGCCTCGCTGGCGACGGAGTCCTGGCTGTCGGCCGCCTCCTTCCAGGAGACGACCCGAGTCCTGACGGACGCGGCGATCAACGCCAAGTCCGACAGCCTCATCGGCCTCAAGGAGAACGTCATCATCGGTAAGCTCATCCCGGCCGGTACGGGCCTGTCCCGCTACCGCAACATCCGGGTCGAGCCGACCGAGGAAGCCAAGGCCGCGATGTACTCGGCCGTCGGCTACGACGACATCGACTACTCCCCCTTCGGCACCGGCTCCGGCCAGGCTGTCCCGCTGGAGGACTACGACTACGGCCCGTACAACGGCTGAGTCGCAGACGCGTAGCAACCGCAGGGCGGTCACCCGAGAGGGTGGCCGCCCTGCGGCGTTACCGGCCCCGGGGCTCCAGGTACCGCTGGAGGTGGTGGAGGCGGGTGCGGGGATGCGGGTGGGGGGACAACAGCAGCCTGAGGAGGCCGGGCCCGTCCTCGTACGGCTCCGCCGTGAGCACCCGGGCGAGCTGGGGGCCGAAGCCCAGGGCGGCGGCGTGCCGGTCCGCCCGCAGCTCGGTACGACGGCCGACGGCGGCGACCAGGAAGGGCAGGGCGACCAGGAGCAGCGGCAGGCCGAAGGTGAGGGCCAGGGCCTGATACGAGAGAAGGGCGACGAGTACGGCCGACCCCACGACGGCGTAGGCCGGTACACCCTTGACCGCGCGCCGCCCCGAACGGGCCATCGCGGCCAGAGCCCGGCGGGCGAGCCTGCCTGGCAGCGTGTACCACCAGCTCAGCAGCTGTGCCCAGGAGTGCCCCGCCGTGTGGTGCCCGAGCTCGTGGGCGAGGACCGCTGCCAGCTGCGACGTCGGCAGGCTCTCCAGCGCATGCCTGGTGACGATGACGAGGTGTCCGCCGGCGCCCGAAGCCGTCAGTTCCTCGCTCTCCTCGATCCAGAGCTGGTATCGGCTGCCGTCCACCCCAGCGCGGGCCGTCACCTCGCGCCATACGGGTGCCAGTACGGCGAGCTCGTGCGGCAGGGGGCGCCCGAGCCGCAGCAGGTACCGGGCCAGCAGGGCCTCGGAGGGCTGATGGAAGGCGAGCTCCGGCCGCCAGCCACAGCCCGAGGGCTATTCCGTACGGGATGCCGGTGGCGGATTCGAGACCACGACTCAGCAGCCCGATCAGGAGCAGGCTGAACAGAGCGCCGGGCAGCTGGAGGGCGAGGCGGCCGACGGCCGCGAGATCGGTGGCGCGGCTCCGTGCCCGGTAGTGGACCCGGGTGCCGGGAGCGTGTCGGTAGTCGAGGTCGTCGCCCCGTTCGGAGTTCTTGTCCACGGTCACCCCTTGCCCGGGTCGACGGGCGTCCGGCCGTAGCCGGGCGGCAGGTCCTTGGCGGGCGGCTGGTCCGGCACCGCCCCGCCCGTGTCGGCCGAGCCGCCCGGGAACCGCTGGGTGAGTACCTCGGTCAGCGCGCGGACGGCATGCCTGCGGGGCTCCGCCAGCTCGTGGGTCTCGGCCTCCGCCGACTCGAACAGCTTCGTGACCAGTTCCAGCTGCTTCTCGACGAGCTGCCGCTGGTCCTCCCGTAGGTTGTCCATGACCTCCTTGCCCGCCTGGGGATTCCGGCTGAGGTACCAGGCCGAGGCGCGGGCCCCACCCTGCTCCAGGTACTCCTGGTACAGGCCGACCTTCTCGGCCTGTGCCAGGAGGAGGGCCGCCTCGCGCTGCTCCACCGCGGCGTCCACGTCCTTGCCGAGGACGTTGTCGAGGATCTTCGCTTCGGCTTCCTGACCGATGGCCTGGAGCCGGATCTGGTGGGCGATCGCCTGCTGGTTGCGGCGCAGCCGCAGGGTCCAGGCCGTCGTGAGGCCTACCGCCGCCCCCAGCCGGGGCCAACCGGCTGCGGATTCCAGCAGCTGCGCCTCGGCGGCGGCGCTGTCGGTGACGGCATGGAGCCGCACGAGACCCCGCGCGTGCTGTTCGAGTTCGCCCCGCAGCAGGCGAGGAACATTGCGTTCTCCGCTGCGGACGAACGCGACCGGGTCCGCGACCTGCCAGCGGAACTCGACCTCGGCCTGGAACTCCAGGGCGTCGTTCGAGCTGGGCAGGGTCAGCACGCTGCTGTCGAGGTGGACCCCCAGGTCCACCTCGTACACGGCGGTGTAACGGGCGGTGGCTCTGGGGCGGCGGGGTGGCTTGAACTCCACGTACTCGCCGCCGTGGGTCGCGTAGACCAGACAGTGGTCGAAGCGGGTGTGGCGCTTTCGGCGCAGGTCCCACCGGGGGAGCTGGCGGACGCTGATGACCGGGTCGATCAGCTCGGTGTGCCGGTCGGCGGCCTGTAACCAGTCGAAGTGTGCCGGTGACATGTGGGGCTCCTTGGGGTCAGGCCCGGTGCAGGGCCGTGAGGAGGTCGTCGGCCGCGGCCGGGCGCGGGCCGCCGTCGTCGCCGCGCACCGTCCGCAGGAGGTGCTCGATGCGCTGTCGCGCGGTGGTGTCGTCCGCCAGCTTCGGCAGCAGGTCGGCGAGGGCCCAGGAGGTGGCGTCGTCCCGGTCGGACGCGAGGATCCAGCCGCGCAGGACGTCCAGCGCCTCGGTGGTGAACGCGGGGTCGCCGAGGGCGGACCTCCACAGCCTGGGGATCCCGTGGGCGGCCGGTGTGCCGTCGAGGCGGGCCTGCCGGTACGTGAGCAGGACGAGCGGCAGGTCGGGTGTCTCCTCCGCCATGTGCCCGCAGGCTCGGAGGAACCCGGCCACGGAGATCTGGAACACCGAGCGATGGTCGTCCAGGGTGCGCAGGACCTCGGAGAGGACATCCTCGGACTCCTCGGAGAGCAACAGCAGCTCGACCGACTCGGCGATTTCGTTCTCCAGGGGGCCGGGCTTGTCGGGGTCGTACTGCTTGCGCGCCTGTACCCGGAGCGCGGCGAGCGCCTCGCGGGGGCGTTCGGCCCCCAGCAGGCCCTGGACCCGGATGCCCACCCAGGACCGTTTCGTGTCGTCGGAGGCGGTCCAGCTGTCGGTGATCCGCAGGATGTTCGGGGCCCCCACCCGGTGCGCCAGGGCCAGCGCGCTGACTGCGCCGACCCGCTGCTGGGGGTTGCGGGACAGCGCCCACGGTTCGATGACCAGGGCCATCGCGGACGGCAGGTCCGTGAAGGCGAGCGCCCCGACGGTGGCCGCGGCCCGGGTACGGACGAAGGGCCGTCCGTCGACGATGAGCTTCCCGAGCCAGGCGACCAGGGCGGGACGGGCCGAGGGGTGGCCCGTCCACACCTCGCGCAGCAGGACGAAGGCGGTGCGGCTGTCCAGGAACTCGGCCTTGAGCTGCTCCACGGGACCCCACTCGGTCATCTCCTGCGCCGGGTACGGCCGTGCGCGGGCCGTCCTCAGCCGGTTGCCGATGTGGGTGCCGAAGACGGGGACGGCCTTGGGCCGGCCGGAGTCGGCGGTCGCCTGGAGCTCCTGGAACAGCAGGTCGCTCAGTTCGGCGGTCAGGGCGTAAGGGCCGGCGTCGAACGCGGCGAGGGCGATGAGGAAGGCCTTCTCCCGCGGGTGGAGCGTGTCCTCGTCGGCCTCGAACCACTCGCGCACCTGCTCGTCCAGCAGCTCCGCGGTCTTTTCCCCGAGGGCGTCCTCCTGGATCTCCCCCTGAACGAAGCGCCTGAGCTGGTGGACGTACGCGACCACCTCGCGCGGCTGGTGGGCGCGGGTGAGGAACGTGCGGGTCTCGGACAGTTCCAGCAGCCGGTGTGCGGTGGGTTCGCCGACGGCCCGCTCCAGGTGGGAACGCAGGAGCACCTCGGTCTTCGGTGCGGTCCAGGACCAGGTGCGGACGTCTTCCTCGGTCCAGGGCCGCAGACCCGTGGTGATCACGAGGTGCCCGTCGTGCTTCAGGAGGTGGTCGTGGAGCGACAGCAGATGTGTCTCGCGGAGCGGTTCCTCGCGGGAGGTCACCAGGTCGCACAGCACGTGGCCGGGGGCCCCACCCTTCTGGATCTGCTCCAGGAGCGTGCCCGGGGTCGTCTCACGGTCGATCGCGTGCACCGGGGTCGCACCCGCCCGCCGCAGCAGCATCAGCGCGGCGGTACGTCGTCCGGTGAAGGGAACGCCGGTCAGTACCAGGACCCGCTCCTTGCGCAGGCGCTCCACGAGCTCCTCGAACGGGGTGTCCTCGGTGACGAACGTGAGGGCCAGCCGGTCCAGCTCGTCAGCCGGAACCTCTCCGGAGGTCCGGGTGGGGCCGGAGGAGCCGTAGTAGTGGTACTCGGTCTTGGTGACGTTGCCGTTGATCTCGCCGGCGACGACCCCGCTGTTGCGGCCGGTGAACCGGGCGGAGGCCGGGGCGTGCCGGGTGATGTCGCGCAGTGTGTCCCAGGCGCGTTGCGGCGGGGCTTCCTCCCGTTGGGTGCCCTTCTCCTCGGAGCTCTGGTCCGGGCCGTCCTGATCAGCGGGTTCGGCCGGCTTGCCCGGTTCGGCCTTGGAGTCGGTGTGATCTGCCGGGCCGGGCGTGGTCATCGGCCGTCACCCGGGTTCCCGTGGAAGGTGACTCCGCCGTTGATCACCCCGCCCTGGATCATCGGACCGTTGATCTGGCCCGCGACCACCCCGCTGTTCGTGCCGTGGAACTCCACCGCGCCACCGCCCTCGGCGGCTGCCCGTTCCTGCTGCCGCGCGGGCGTGGGCTCCTGCGCAGGCGGGGCGGTGGCGGCGGCCGCGGGCACGGGGCCGTGGAGCCAGGCCTTCAGGGGGCCGTTCTTGCTCTGCACCGTGATGGGGTGGAAGGCGTCCGCCGGAATGCCCTGGTGGTCGTGGCGCACGATCCCCGCGTGCACGGATTCGGATACGCACAGGGCGATGTCCGAGTTGCCCTCGCGCAGCGCGGCGCGCAGGGTGTCGGCGTCCAGGAGGCGGCAGGCCTGGTTGAGGTCTGTGCCGACCCAGCCGTCGATGGCATCGACGGTGACGAAGCCGGTGGCCACCACCGCGCGCAGCCTGATCTGGGCCGCGCTCGACGCCATCCGGTTGACCTCCCTCAGCTGGGCCGGGGCCTCGGTGAGCAGGACCCGCAGCAGCAGGGGCAGCGAGGCGTTGGCGTCGATCATCACCAGCACCCCGTCTCCCCGGTCGGCGCGCAGGTGGAGGGTCTGGTCGATGCCGGCCGACTGCAGGACGCGTTCGACGACGTCGTAGAGCATGCGGCGCAGGTACGTCTGCTCCACGTCGTCGCGGTCGCTGAACTTCTCGATGTCGAGCAGGAGCAGGGTGCGGTTGAGCGGGTGGGTCATGGCTGCCTCTCATGGGTCGTGTGCCGGTGCCGCACCAGAGTGGGGGCACGGCCCGGCACGGTGTGAGGGCAGATGACGCACTGCGACTGTGACCGTGTGCACTGAACGCTCAGGCGTCGAGGCGGCCGATCCGCCGCAGGATGTCCGGCTGGGCGATCACCACCGTGCGGCGTCCCGTGGAGACGACGCCGCGGTCACGGAGGTCCTTGAGCGCGCGCTGGACCATCTCGCGCGAGGCCCCGACCGCACCGGCCAGCTCCTGCTTGGTCAGCGGCACGGCGATCTCCACCCCGCCCGTGCTGCGACGGCCGTGGGTACGGGCGAGGTCGAGCAGCAGCGTCGCGAGGCGTTCGCGCACGCTCATCGAGGCGTGGGCCAGCTGCCGCCGGTCCGACGCGCGCATGCGTTCGGCCGTCAGCCCGAGGAGCGTGAAGGCGGCCGACGGGCAGCCGGACAGGAACTCGCGGAACGCGCGGTGGTCGATGGCCACCGCCCTGACGCGTTCCAGGGCGGTGACGGTGGCCGACCGTGGGCTGCCCGTGACGGCGGCCGATTCGCCGACGATGTCACCGGGCCCGCGCAGCGCCAGGAGGGCTTGGTAGCCCGTGGGCGCCGAGGCGGTCACCTTGGTCCAGCCGGTGAGGATGAGCAGGACGTGCGTCGACGGCTCGTTCTGCTGGATCAACGGGGAGCGCGGGGCGAACTGCATCTCGCGGCCCAGCTTGCGTAACGCCGTGCCGTCCTCGTTCTCCAGGCGGGCCAGGAACGGGACGCGGTCGTCCAGTCCTCCGTCGCCCGGGAGAAATGCCGGATCCATGTGGCCCCCCGATCAATCGCGGGCGCTCAATCTACTGACCGAGGGGGCCTCCGGGCTGCGGAAACGGCGGGATTGGCACCCGGACGACGGGTCCCGCAGGCGGTCAGGCGCGCTCGCGTCGGCGGCGGACGTAGCCCGCTGTCGTGACCGAGGTCAGGGTGAGGAGGGCCAGGGTGGCTGCCGCGAGGCCGGGGGGGAGGCCCTTGGGGGTGTAGGTGCAGGAGAGGTGGTGGGTGTCCGGGGGGAGGGGGATGGCCAGGAGGCCGTGGAAGTTCGTCGTGGGGGCCGAGCACTGCCAGCCGGGGATGTTCGTCGTGGCGAGGACGGCCGTGCCGGTGGCGGTCGGCGGGACTCGATGGTGTGGCCGCCGATGTGGACCGCGGTGGCGCCCGTGATGGTGAGGTCGCGGACTCGGGTGTCCAGGGCCGTGCGGTTCAGGCAGCCGATCGGGTTCGGGCCGGCCGTGGCGTTCTCGGTGCGGGTTTCGACCGTGGTGGTGACCGTGCCGGACGCGGGGACCGGGCCCAGGGGGAGGACGCCGCTCATGCGGTCCTCCAGGGGGAGGGAGCGGCCGCCGTCGGTGCGGAGGGTGCCGTAGAGCTCGGGGGAGTACCAGTAGGCCTCCGAGCCCGGGGTGCAGGTGGCCGTGTACGTCTGGGAGGTCTGCGAGCCGGTGCGGGTGGTCGCGGGGACCTCGTAGACCGTGGCGCCCAGGGCCGTCTCCTGGCGGGCGTAGACGCTCGCCGCAGGGTTGGGGGAGGTGTACGGGGCGGTGGGGCGGACCGTGACCAGGGGAGGGGCCGGCTGCTTCGTCGACGTCCAGGTGCCGGGCGTCGTGCCGGGGCGGACGCGGGCGCCGATGGAGAAGATCGCGTCGAGGACCGGGTTGTCGGCGCCGAAGAAGGTGCGTCCGTCGTTCTTGTAGCCGTAGCCCAGGGGCTCCAGGGCCTGGTACGTGGCCTCGGGGAGGTAGCTGCTGTAGTACTGCGGGCCCTCCGCCCGGAGGGCCAGGGCGTCGTTGTACGAGGTCTGCGGCGCGCCCGAGTCCGTTCGGTAGGCGGGCCAGCCGTCCGCCTTCCGGACCGCTTCGTAGTGGTTCGTGATCGAGCTGTTGGAGGTCGGGGCGGGCGCCGCCCAGCGTTCGCGGGAGCGGCGGGCGTCCGCGTTCGCCGCCGCGACCGTGGATTCGGCGAAGACCACGCCGATCATGAGCAGTGCGGCGAGGGGGAGGAGGGCCCGGTGCTTTCCGGAGAGGGAGAGCAGCGTCAGGGCCAGGAGGGAGAGGGCGCCGCCGGCCAGGACCGCGGGCCAGGTCCAGCCGCCGAAGTCGTTCGTGTGGCGGAGGACGAAGGTGGCGACGACCAGCAGGGCGGCCGCCAGGGCCAGGTGGAGGGGGCGGGGGCGGTTGGCCAGGGCCAGCCAGGCCAGGACCACGACCATCCCGCTGAAGACGAAGGCCTCGCGGTACGGGTTGCCGTTCGGGACCGCCAGGCCGTGCCACACGTACTGGGTGGGGGGGAACTGGAAGGAGACGAGGACGAGGAGCGTGGCCGCCGCCCAGACCAGGCGGGTGCGGCGCGCGATGCGGGTGTTGAGGAGGAAGCTTCCTGCCAGGATCAGGCCCAGCGAGGCCACGTACAGGCGCGGCCGGCCGCCCCACAGGTGGGTGGCCGGGAGCATGCCGGCCAGGAAGACGTCGATGCGCACCGGGTCGAAGGCCGCGGCCTTCGTCGGCTGCGAGGCGCCGCTGGAGAGGAACGACGGGAGGAGGAGGGGGAGGGTGAGGAGGATGCCCGTCGCGGCCGCGGTGGCCGCGCGGAAGAGGGCGCGCAGACGCTGCGCGCCCGTCATGTCGAGCGTGAGCAGGCGGACGGCCAGCAGTACGCAGGCGGCCATCGTGGCCATCATCGCCGTGTAGAAGTTCCCGTACCAGGCGAGTCCGACCAGCAGGGCGGCGCCCGGCCAGCGGCGGCCCTCCAGGCACCATTCGACGGCGATGCCGAGGAGGGGGAGGGCCACCAGGCCCCACAGCCACATGGGGATGTAGGAGGCGTCGCTCAGTGCCCAGCCGCACAGGCCGTAGCAGGCGCCGAGGACGCCGCGCTGCCACCACGGACCGGCCTGGAGCCGGCCGAGGTAGACCGTCATCAGGGCGGCGGCCGCGCCCATCGTGACCGGGGTGATCAGGAAGACGGCCAGGTCGACGTGGGCGCGCGGGACGAGCACGGCCAGCCAGGAGAACGGGTTGCCGAGGTAGGTGTAGTAGTCGGACAGGAACTGCTGTCCGAAGCCGCCGCGCCAGCTGAACAGGACGTCGCCGGCCGCCTGCCCGTGCACCAGGTCCCACAGGGCGCGGTGGAAGGGCACGTACTGGTTGGCCTGGTCGTTGATGGCCCGGCCCGTGTTGCCGAAGGGGAAGCTGCCGCGGGCCGCCCAGGCCGCGCAGAAGGCGCCCGAGGTGATGACGAAGGCCAGCAGGGGCCCGTACAGGCGGGAGAGGGCGGCGCGCCGCCGGGGCGCGGAGCCGGGGGGCGGGGATGCGGCCGTCTTCGGCTCCGAGGTGACCGTCCCCAATGTCCTGCTCCTGGCGCTCGTACGTTTTGAACTGACTCGCTGGGATTCGCTGGCAGTGTAGTTCGCCCGCACTACCACGCCGGTGTGACCTCCGCGCGGCCGCCCCGGCTCCGAGGGGCCACGCCCAAGGGGCGCCTGAGCTGCGCGGCCGTGCGGGGGGTGGCGTAGAGGCTTATGTTTTGACCGGAGTGGATGCGGTGGGTACGCTCAGACCTTGTGCCTGGGGTGTGCCTGGGCTCCCGCGCGTGTCCATCAACCGCACGGCGAGCCGCATCGGCCACCGAGATTCATGCGCCTCCACGCTTGCGCGGAGCTCCGCCGGATCCGACACACCCGACCGCGTGGGTCGGAAAAGTTCCAGGTTAGCTTCACTACACGGCACACAGAAACCGGAGAAGTAGTGCCTACGATCCAGCAGCTGGTCCGGAAGGGCCGGCAGGACAAGGTCGAGAAGACGAAGACCCCCGCGCTCGAGGCCTCGCCTCAGCGTCGTGGTGTCTGCACGCGTGTGTTCACGACCACCCCGAAGAAGCCGAACTCGGCGCTCCGTAAGGTCGCGCGTGTGCGTCTGACCTCCGGCATCGAGGTCACCGCTTACATTCCGGGTGAGGGTCACAACCTGCAGGAGCACTCGATCGTGCTCGTGCGTGGTGGCCGTGTGAAGGACCTGCCGGGTGTTCGTTACAAGATCATCCGCGGTGCGCTTGACACCCAGGCTGTCAAGAACCGCAAGCAGGCCCGCAGCCGCTACGGCGCCAAGAAGGAGAAGTAAGAATGCCTCGTAAGGGCCCCGCCCCGAAGCGCCCGGTCATCATCGACCCGGTCTACGCCTCTCCTCTGGTGACCTCGCTCATCAACAAGATCCTCCTGAACGGCAAGCGCTCCACCGCCGAGCGCATCGTTTACGGCGCCATGGAAGGCCTCCGCGAGAAGACCGGCAACGACCCGGTCATCACGCTGAAGCGCGCGCTGGAGAACGTCAAGCCGTCCCTCGAGGTCAAGTCCCGCCGTGTCGGTGGCGCGACCTACCAGGTTCCCGTCGAGGTCAAGCCGGGTCGTCAGTCGACCCTGGCCCTCCGCTGGCTCGTGGGTTACTCCCGCGCCCGCCGCGAGAAGACCATGACCGAGCGCCTGATGAACGAGCTTCTCGACGCCTCGAACGGCCTCGGTGCGGCCGTCAAGAAGCGCGAGGACACGCACAAGATGGCCGAGTCCAACAAGGCCTTCGCGCACTACCGCTGGTAGTCGCAACCCACATCGAGACCGAGAGAAGACTGAAGCCTTATGGCTACCACTTCGCTTGACCTGGCCAAGGTGCGCAACATCGGCATCATGGCCCACATCGACGCGGGCAAGACGACCACCACCGAGCGCATCCTGTTCTACACCGGTGTGTCGTACAAGATCGGTGAGGTCCACGACGGCGCCGCGACGATGGACTGGATGGAGCAGGAGCAGGAGCGTGGTATCACCATCACGTCTGCCGCTACCACCTGCCACTGGCCGCTCGAAGATGTTGACCACACCATCAACATCATCGACACCCCGGGTCACGTCGACTTCACCGTCGAGGTGGAGCGTTCGCTCCGCGTCCTCGACGGTGCCGTCACCGTGTTCGACGGTGTGGCCGGCGTCGAGCCCCAGTCCGAGACCGTTTGGCGTCAGGCGGACCGCTACGGCGTGCCGCGCATCTGCTTCGTCAACAAGCTCGACCGTACGGGCGCCGAGTTCATGCGCTGCGTCGACATGATCAAGGACCGCCTCGGCGCGGTTCCGATCGTCATGCAGCTGCCGATCGGCTCCGAGGCGGACTTCAAGGGCGTCGTCGACCTCGTCCGCATGAAGGCCCTCGTGTGGTCCGCCGAGGCCACCAAGGGCGAGATGTACGACGTCGTCGACATCCCGGCCTCGCACACCGAGCTGGCCGAGGAGTGGCGCGCCACCCTCGTCGAGCAGGTCGCCGAGAACGACGAAGAGATGATGGAGCTCTTCCTCGAGGGCACCGAGCCCACCGAGGAGCAGCTGCACGCGGCCGTCCGCCGCATCATCCTCGGCTCCGGCAAGGGCAAGGGCGAGCCCACGATCACCGCGGTCTTCTGCGGTACGGCGTTCAAGAACAAGGGTGTCCAGCCCCTGCTCGACGCCGTCGTGCGCTACCTCCCGTCGCCGCTCGACATCGAGGCCATCGAGGGCCACGACGTCAAGGACGCCGAGGTCGTCGTGAAGCGCAAGCCGTCGGACGAGGAGCCCCTCGCCGCGCTCGCGTTCAAGATCATGAGCGACCCGCACCTCGGCAAGCTCACCTTCGTCCGGGTTTACTCGGGCCGCCTGGAGGCCGGCACCGCGGTGCTGAACTCCGTCAAGGGCAAGAAGGAGCGCATCGGCAAGATCTACCGCATGCACGCGAACAAGCGTGAGGAGATCGACGCGGTGGGCGCCGGCGACATCGTCGCCGTCATGGGCCTGAAGCAGACCACCACCGGTGAGACGCTGTGCGACGAGAAGGCGCCCGTGATCCTGGAGTCCATGGACTTCCCGGCTCCGGTCATCCAGGTCGCCATCGAGCCCGCCTCGAAGGGCGACCAGGAGAAGCTGGGTGTCGCCATCCAGCGCCTCGCGGAAGAGGACCCGTCGTTCCACGTCCACTCGGACGAGGAGACCGGCCAGACCATCCTCGGCGGTATGGGCGAGCTGCACCTCGAGGTGCTGGTCGACCGTATGAAGCGCGAGTTCAAGGTCGTCGCCAACGTCGGCAAGCCGCAGGTCGCGTACCGCGAGACGATCCGCAAGGCCGTCGAGCGTCACGACTACACCCACAAGAAGCAGACCGGTGGTACCGGTCAGTTCGCCAAGGTGCAGATCGCGATCGAGCCGATCACGGACGCCGATGGTCCGGCGTACGAGTTCGTGAACAAGGTCACCGGTGGCCGCGTGCCGAAGGAGTACATCCCTTCGGTCGACGCCGGTGCGCAGGAGGCCATGCAGTTCGGCATCCTGGCCGGCTACGAGATGACGGGCGTCCGCGTCACGCTTCTCGACGGTGGCTACCACGAGGTCGACTCCTCCGAGCTCGCCTTCAAGATCGCCGGTTCGCAGGCCTTCAAGGAGGCCGCGCGCAAGGCTTCTCCCGTGCTCCTCGAGCCGATGATGGCCGTCGAGGTCACCACGCCGGAGGAGTCCATGGGTGACGTCATCGGTGACATCAACTCCCGCCGTGGCCAGATCCAGGCCATGGAGGACCGTCACGGAGCCAAGATCGTCAAGGGCCTCGTGCCGCTTTCGGAGATGTTCGGCTACGTCGGAGACCTCCGCAGCAAGACCTCGGGTCGCGCCAGCTACTCGATGCAGTTCGACTCCTACGCCGAGGTTCCCCGGAACGTCGCTGAGGAGATCATCGCGAAGGCCAAGGGCGAGTAACTCTTCCGAGTACACGCTTTAGGCTTGCCACCGGAGCCTCTGGGGCAACAGGAGCAACCCTCCCGTTGCCCCGGGGGAACCGGCTATCCAGCAAAGATCACCTGGCGCCGACGATCATCAAGGCGTACAGAACCACTCTCAGGAGGACCCCCGTGGCGAAGGCGAAGTTCGAGCGGACTAAGCCGCACGTCAACATCGGCACCATCGGTCACATTGACCACGGTAAGACGACCCTCACGGCCGCCATTACCAAGGTGCTGCACGACAAGTACCCGGACCTGAACGCGGCGTCGGCGTTCGACCAGATCGACAAGGCTCCTGAGGAGCGCCAGCGCGGTATCACCATCTCCATCGCGCACGTCGAGTACCAGACCGAGGCGCGTCACTACGCCCACGTCGACTGCCCGGGTCACGCGGACTACATCAAGAACATGATCACCGGTGCCGCGCAGATGGACGGCGCCATCCTCGTGGTCGCCGCCACCGACGGCCCGATGCCGCAGACCAAGGAGCACGTGCTCCTGGCCCGCCAGGTCGGCGTTCCGTACATCGTCGTCGCCCTGAACAAGGCCGACATGGTGGACGACGAGGAGATCCTGGAGCTCGTCGAGCTCGAGGTCCGTGAGCTGCTCTCCGAGTACGACTTCCCGGGCGACGACCTGCCGGTCGTCCAGGTCTCCGCGCTGAAGGCGCTCGAGGGCGACAAGGAGTGGGGTGACAAGCTCCTCGGCCTGATGGACGCCGTGGACGAGGCCATCCCGACCCCGCCGCGTGACACCGACAAGCCGTTCCTGATGCCCGTCGAGGACGTCTTCACGATCACCGGTCGTGGCACCGTCGTCACCGGCCGCATCGAGCGTGGTGTCCTGAAGGTCAACGAGACCGTTGACATCATCGGCATCAAGCAGGAGAAGACCACCACCACGGTCACCGGCATCGAGATGTTCCGCAAGCTGCTCGACGAGGGCCAGGCCGGTGAGAACGTCGGTCTGCTCCTCCGTGGCATCAAGCGCGAGGACGTCGAGCGCGGCCAGGTCATCATCAAGCCCGGTTCGGTCACGCCGCACACCGAGTTCGAGGCCGCCGCGTACATCCTGTCGAAGGACGAGGGTGGCCGTCACACCCCGTTCTTCAACAACTACCGCCCGCAGTTCTACTTCCGTACCACGGACGTGACCGGCGTCGTGACCCTCCCCGAGGGCACCGAGATGGTCATGCCGGGCGACAACACCGACATGTCCGTCCAGCTGATCCAGCCGGTCGCCATGGAGGAGGGCCTGAAGTTCGCCATCCGTGAGGGTGGTCGTACGGTCGGCGCCGGCCAGGTCACCAAGATCACGAAGTAATTCGTGTTCTGACCTGGTAGCTCGCACCAGCGGGCACCATGTTTGACGCGAGGGCCCCTTGCCCACCGCTCCGGCGGTGGGGGAGGGGCCCTTGTCATGTGAGGACGTACAGGGGTGGGGAGCATGGACCGGCAGATATCCGACGAGGAGTGGGCGCGCTTCAGCGAGGAGGTCGCGCGGGAGAGCGCCGACGCGCCGAAGGAGCCGTCGGCGCGGGCCCGGATGGTCACCGAGCGGCTGCGGCGCGAGGAGGAGGAACGGGCCCGGGCCGGACGCCGCCGGTTCGGCCGGGCGCCGAAGCCGGGGGCCGGGGACCCGCCCGGCTGGCGTACGGGGCCGGCCTGGCAGGAGATGGAGGGCCGGGGCCGCGTGAAGCGCCGCCTCAAGGCCGCGGCGGCGATCGCCGTCATCGTGGGGCTCGCGCTGGTCGCCCTGCGGCCCGAGCTGGTCATCGACAAGCTGACGGGGAAGACCGACGCCCGCCAGGAGGCCCGGGACGCCGGTCCGCTGCCCGCGGAGTCCGTCCGGCCGACGGCCGCCCCGGAGGCTGGCCACCCGGACCGGCCGACCCTCAAGGAGCCCTTCCGGGGCTCGCCGGCCGCGCAGTGGGCCGACGGCGCCGCCGCGATCGAGGTGCCGGAGGCCACCGAGGTCGGCGGGGTGCCGAAGGAACGGGTGGGGGAGGCGCTGGCCCAGGCGAAGCGGTTCCTGGTGGCGGCCAACCTGGACCCGGCCGTCCTGAGGGGCGAGCGACCCACGGCCGCGCTGGACCTGCTGGACCCCAAGGACACCAAGCGGCGCGAGGAGACGGCGCGGGCGTACGAGCACCCGAGCCGGGAGAACGACCCGCTGGAGCTGTTCACCCGCTACGACCCCGCCGAACTGAAGCTCGTGGGTGAGGTGGTCAAGGTGCGGGGCCGGATGTGGGTGGAGGCGGGGGAGAAGCCCGGCCAGGCCGACGTGAAGGTGGACTACACCTTCGTCTACCCGTTCGTGAGGACCGCCGGGAACCCGGAGGACGTCGCCCGGACCATCGTCCGCCGCGAGGCCACCTTCCAGGTGTTCCACGGGAGCGCATGGGGCGAGCCGGTGAACCGGCTGTGGCTGTACAGGGCCGCGCAGGACATCGCCAACAGCACCTGCGGCCGGTTCGACGGCTACGTGCACCCGAGCTTCTTCTCCGACCCGCGCGACAGCGGACCGGCACCTTCCGGCAGCCCGGTGGACCCGTACGACCGCTCCAAGAGCATCGGGACGGACAGGGCCGAGGAGTGCGGGACCGCATCCCGGTCCTGACCTGGGATCCCCGCCGCGTGCCGCGGTTTGACGTGATCGCTCGGCGGGGTATTCTCTTCGGCCCGATTGGCCAGGTACGTGTCTCGTATGGCAGACTACTCAAGTTGCTCGGCTGTGTGCCGATGCTGCGCGCCTCCCGCCGGGAGGACCGGAAGCGAGTCCCACAGTACTCGTCGTCCTTAATCTGCCTCTCGGGGCAGCAATGAGGGCGGACGTACGGGAATCTTCTGGGAAGTGTCAGCACGGTGCCAACCAGGCACTCGGTGGGTGTTTCTCCCCCGATGCGCGGTCCAGGACCGCACCCCCTTGGATGAGGGAATTTCCGTATGGGAATTTTCTCGGAGGGAGTGCGACACGCCCGACCGCGTGGGTCGGAGGAGAGGCCGCGGAACCCCGTTCCGCAGCCGGCCGGGGGCCAGAGCGTTTCCATACAGAGACAGGACTACGGAGTAGCCATGGCGGGACAGAAGATCCGCATCCGGCTCAAGGCCTACGACCACGAGGTCATCGACTCCTCGGCGAAGAAGATCGTCGAGACGGTGACCCGCACTGGTGCGTCGGTCGCGGGCCCGGTGCCGCTGCCCACTGAGAAGAACGTGTACTGCGTCATCAAGTCGCCGCACAAGTACAAGGACTCGCGCGAGCACTTCGAGATGCGCACGCACAAGCGCCTGATCGACATCCTCGACCCGACGCCCAAGACCGTTGACTCGCTGATGCGCCTGGACCTTCCGGCCGGCGTTGACATCGAGATCAAGCTCTGAGAGGCGTCGAGAAGATGGCTAAGCAGATCAAGGGCGTCCTGGGCGAGAAGCTCGGCATGACCCAGGTCTGGGACGAGAACAACCGTGTCGTCCCGGTGACCGTCGTCAAGGCCGGGCCCTGTGTCGTTACCCAGGTCCGTACCAACGACATCGACGGCTACGAGTCGGTCCAGATCGCCTTCGGCGAGATCGACCCGCGCAAGGTGAACAAGCCCCTCAAGGGCCACTTCGCCAAGGCCGACGTGACCCCGCGCCGCCACCTGGTGGAGCTGCGCACCTCCGACGCCAGCGAGTACACGCTCGGCCAGGAGATCACCGCCGCTGTGTTCGAGTCCGGCGTCAAGGTTGACGTCACGGGCAACAGCAAGGGCAAGGGCTTCGCCGGTGTCATGAAGCGCCACAACTTCCGGGGCCTCGGCGCCGGTCACGGTGTGCAGCGCAAGCACCGCTCCCCCGGTTCGATCGGTGGCTGCGCCACCCCTGGGCGTGTCTTCAAGGGCATGCGCATGGCCGGTCGCATGGGTAACGAGCGCGTCACCACCCAGAACCTGACCATCCACGCGGTTGACGCGGAGAAGGGTCTGCTCCTCATCAAGGGCGCGGTCCCCGGTCCGAACGGCGGCCTCGTCCTGGTCCGTACCGCGGCCAAGGGAGCTTGAGGTTATGAGCACCATTGACATCCTTTCGCCGGCTGGCGACAAGGCCGGTACCGTCGAGCTCCCCGCGGAGATCTTCGACGCGAAGACCAGCGTTCCGCTGATCCACCAGGTCGTCGTCGCGCAGCTGGCCGCTGCCCGTCAGGGCACGCACAAGACCAAGACCCGTGGCGAAGTCCGTGGTGGTGGCAAGAAGCCTTACCGCCAGAAGGGCACCGGCCGCGCCCGTCAGGGTTCGACCCGCGCTCCGCAGTTCGCCGGCGGTGGCGTCGTCCACGGCCCCGTGCCGCGTGACTACTCGCAGCGCACCCCGAAGAAGATGAAGGCCGCCGCCCTCCGCGGTGCCCTCTCGGACCGCGCGCGCCACTCCCGCATCCACGTCGTCACCGGCGTGGTCGAGGGTGCCGCCTCCACCAAGGCCGCCAAGACGCTGTTCGGCAAGATCTCGGAGCGCAAGAACCTGCTCCTGGTCGCCGAGCGCTCTGACGAGCTGGCGTGGCTGTCCGCCCGCAACCTGCCCCAGGTTCACATCCTGGAGCCGGGCCAGCTGAACACGTACGACGTGATCGTCTCTGACGACGTGGTCTTCACCCAGGCCGCGCTCGAGTCCTTCGTGTCTGGCCCCAAGGCCGATGAGACCGAAGGGAACGAGGCCTGATGTCTGAGGCGACCGTTACCAGCAAGACCTTCTCCGACCCGCGCGACCTGCTGATCAAGCCGGTCGTCTCGGAGAAGAGCTACGCGCTGCTGGACGAGAACAAGTACACGTTCATCGTCGCGCCCGGCGCCAACAAGACCCAGATCAAGCAGGCCGTCGAGGCGGTCTTCTCGGTCAAGGTCACCGGGGTCAACACGATCAACCGTCAGGGTAAGCGCAAGCGCACCAAGACCGGTTTCGGCAAGCGCGCCAACACCAAGCGCGCCATCGTGACCCTTGCCGAGGGCAACCGTATCGACATCTTCGGCGGCCAGGCCTCCTAACGGAGGTCTAGTCGTCCGGAATCGGACGAGGACTGAGAAATGGGTATCCGCAAGTACAAGCCGACGACCCCGGGCCGTCGTGGCTCCAGCGTCGCCGACTTTGTCGAGATCACGCGGTCCACGCCGGAGAAGTCGCTGGTCCGCCCCCTGCACAGCAAGGGCGGCCGTAACAACACCGGTCGTGTGACCGTTCGCCACCAGGGCGGTGGCCACAAGCGCGCCTACCGCGTGATCGACTTCCGTCGTCACGACAAGGACGGCGTGCCGGCCAAGGTCGCGCACATCGAGTACGACCCCAACCGCACCGCGCGCATCGCGCTGCTGCACTACGCCGACGGCGAGAAGCGCTACATCATCGCGCCGCGCGGTCTGCAGCAGGGTGACCGGATTGAGAACGGCCCCACGGCCGACATCAAGCCGGGCAACAACCTCGCGCTCCGCAACATCCCGGTCGGTACCACGATCCACGCGATCGAGCTCCGCCCCGGTGGCGGCGCCAAGTTCGCGCGTTCGGCTGGTGCCTCCGTGCAGCTGCTCGCGAAGGAGGGCGTGATGGCCCACCTCCGCATGCCGTCCGGTGAGATCCGTCTCGTCGACGCGCGCTGCCGCGCCACGGTCGGCGAGGTCGGCAACGCCGAGCAGTCGAACATCAACTGGGGCAAGGCCGGCCGCATGCGCTGGAAGGGCGTCCGCCCGACCGTCCGCGGTGTCGCGATGAACCCGGTTGACCACCCGCACGGTGGTGGTGAGGGCAAGACCTCCGGTGGTCGCCACCCGGTCTCCCCGTGGGGTCAGAAGGAGGGTCGTACTCGTTCGCCGAAGAAGGCTTCGAACAAGTACATCGTCCGCCGCCGCAAGACGAACAAGAAGCGCTAGGAGCGGGTTTAGATGCCGCGCAGTCTCAAGAAGGGGCCCTTCGTCGACGACCACCTCGTAAAGAAGGTGGACGCCCAGAACGAAGCCGGCACCAAGAACGTCATCAAGACCTGGTCCCGTCGCTCGATGATCATCCCCAGCATGCTGGGTCACACGATCGCGGTGCACAACGGCAAGACCCACGTCCCGGTGTTCGTCACCGAGTCGATGGTCGGCCACAAGCTCGGCGAGTTCTCGCCGACTCGCACCTTCCGCGGCCACGTCAAGGACGACCGGAAGTCGAAGCGCCGCTAATCGCGGGGTGGTTACGACTATGACTAACACCGAAGGGACAACCATGGAAGCCAGGGCCCAGGCGCGGTACATCCGCGTCACGCCCATGAAGGCCCGCCGCGTGGTGGACCTCATCCGTGGCATGGACGCCACGGAGGCTCAGGCGGTCCTGCGTTTCGCCCCGCAGGCCGCGAGCGTGCCGGTCGGCAAGGTGCTGGACAGCGCCATCGCCAACGCCGCGCACAACTACAACCACCCGGACGCCTCCACGCTGGTCATCAGCGAGGCGTACGTGGACGAGGGCCCGACCCTGAAGCGGTTCCGTCCGCGTGCCCAGGGCCGTGCCTACCGGATCCGCAAGCGGACCAGCCACATCACCGTGGTCGTCAGCAGCAAGGAAGGTTCCCGGTAATGGGCCAGAAGGTAAACCCGCACGGGTTCCGACTCGGCATCACCACGGACTTCAAGTCCCGCTGGTACGCCGACAAGCTGTACAAGGACTACGTCAAGGAAGACGTCGCCATCCGTCGGATGATGACGTCCGGCATGGAGCGCGCCGGCATCTCGAAGGTTGAGATCGAGCGCACCCGTGACCGCGTGCGTGTGGACATCCACACCGCTCGTCCCGGCATCGTCATCGGCCGCCGCGGCGCCGAGGCCGACCGCATCCGCGGTGACCTCGAGAAGCTCACGGGCAAGCAGGTCCAGCTGAACATCCTCGAGGTCAAGAACCCCGAGCTCGACGCTCAGCTGGTTGCTCAGGCCGTCGCCGAGCAGCTCTCCTCCCGCGTCTCCTTCCGTCGTGCCATGCGCAAGAGCATGCAGGGCACCATGAAGGCCGGCGCCAAGGGCATCAAGATCCAGTGTGGCGGCCGTCTCGGCGGCGCCGAGATGTCCCGCTCCGAGTTCTACCGCGAGGGTCGTGTGCCGCTGCACACGCTGCGCGCGAACGTGGACTACGGCTTCTTCGAGGCCAAGACCACCTTCGGCCGGATCGGCGTGAAGGTCTGGATCTACAAGGGCGACGTCAAGAACATCGCCGAGGTTCGCGCCGAGAACGCTGCGGCCCGTGCGGGTAACCGCCCGGCCCGTGGTGCCGGCGCTGGCGACCGTCCCGCCGGCCGTGGTGGCCGTGGTGGCGAGCGCGGCGGCCGTGGTGGCCGCAAGCCGCAGCAGGCTGCTGGTGCCGAGGCCCCCAAGGCCGACGCCCCCGCCGCCGCTCCGGCTGAGAGCACCGGAACGGAGGCCTGACCGACATGCTGATCCCTCGTAGGGTCAAGCACCGCAAGCAGCACCACCCGAAGCGCAGCGGTATGGCCAAGGGCGGTACTGAGGTCTCGTTCGGCGAGTACGGCATCCAGGCGCTCACCCCCGCCTACGTGACGAACCGCCAGATCGAGGCGGCTCGTATCGCGATGACCCGCCACATCAAGCGTGGCGGCAAGGTCTGGATCAACATCTACCCGGACCGTCCGCTGACGAAGAAGCCCGCCGAGACCCGCATGGGTTCCGGTAAGGGTTCCCCCGAGTGGTGGATCGCGAACGTGCACCCGGGTCGGGTCATGTTCGAGCTGTCCTACCCGAACGAAAAGATTGCGCGTGAGGCTCTCACTCGTGCGGCCCACAAGCTGCCGATGAAGTGCCGCATCGTCAAGCGCGAGGCAGGTGAGTCGTGATGGCGACGGGAACCAAGGCGTCCGAGCTCCGCGAGCTCGGCAACGAGGAGCTCGTTGCCAAGCTTCGCGAGGCCAAGGAAGAGCTGTTCAAGCTCCGTTTCCAGGCGGCCACCGGTCAGCTGGAGAACAACGGCCGGCTCAAGTCCGTCCGTAAGGACATCGCTCGCATCTACACCCTGATGCACGAGCGTGAGCTCGGTATCGAGACGGTGGAGAACGCCTGATGAGCGAGAACAACGTGACTGAGAAGACCGAGCGCGGCTTCCGCAAGACCCGTGAGGGTCTGGTCGTCAGCGACAAGATGGACAAGACCGTCGTCGTCGCCGTCGAGGACCGCGTCAAGCACGCGCTGTACGGCAAGGTCATCCGCCGTACGAACAAGCTCAAGGCTCACGACGAGCAGAACGCTGCCGGCGTCGGCGACCGCGTCCTCATCATGGAGACGCGTCCGCTGTCGGCGAGCAAGCGCTGGCGCATCGTCGAGATCCTCGAGAAGGCCAAGTAATTAGTCCGAGGGGCCTTCCCTCGGATTCGTTCCGCCAGGCTCGGCCGGGGCCCTCACGCAGGGCCCCGGCCGGGAACCGGCAGACAAACAGGAGATAGACGTGATCCAGCAGGAGTCGCGGCTTCGCGTCGCCGACAACACTGGTGCCAAGGAGATCCTTTGCATCCGTGTTCTCGGTGGCTCGGGCCGCCGCTACGCGGGCATCGGTGACGTCATCGTCGCCACCGTCAAGGACGCGATCCCCGGTGGCAACGTGAAGAAGGGTGACGTCGTCAAGGCGGTCATCGTTCGCACCGTCAAGGAGCGCCGCCGCCAGGACGGCTCGTACATCCGCTTTGACGAGAACGCCGCCGTCATTCTGAAGAACGACGGCGACCCTCGCGGCACCCGCATCTTCGGCCCCGTCGGCCGTGAGCTGCGCGAGAAGAAGTTCATGAAGATCATCTCGCTCGCGCCGGAGGTGCTGTAAGCATGAAGATCAAGAAGGGCGACCTGGTCCAGGTCATCACCGGTAAGGACAAGGGCAAGCAGGGCAAGGTCATCGCGGCCTTCCCGACCGAGTCCCGCGTCCTCGTCGAGGGTGTCAACCGGGTCAAGAAGCACACCAAGGCTGGGCAGAACCAGGCCGGCGGCATCGTGATCACCGAGGCCCCCGTCCACGTTTCCAACGTCCAGCTGGTCGTGGAGAAGGACGGCAAGAAGGTCGTCACCCGCGTCGGTTACCGCTTCGACGACGAGGGCAACAAGATCCGCGTTGCCAAGCGCACGGGTGAGGACATCTGATGGCTACCACTCCGCGTCTGAAGACGAAGTACCGCGAGGAGATCGCGGGCAAGATGCGTGAAGAGTTCTCCTACGAGAACGTCATGCAGATTCCCGGCCTCGTCAAGATCGTCGTGAACATGGGTGTCGGCGACGCCGCCCGTGACTCGAAGCTGATCGACGGCGCCATCCGCGACCTCACCACGATCACCGGTCAGAAGCCGGCCGTCACCAAGGCCCGCAAGTCCATCGCGCAGTTCAAGCTGCGCGAGGGTCAGCCGATCGGTGCGCACGTCACCCTCCGTGGCGACCGCATGTGGGAGTTCCTGGACCGCACCCTGTCGCTCGCGCTGCCGCGCATCCGCGACTTCCGCGGCCTGTCCCCGAAGCAGTTCGACGGCCGTGGCAACTACACCTTCGGTCTCACGGAGCAGGTCATGTTCCACGAGATCGACCAGGACAAGATCGACCGCGTCCGGGGTATGGACATCACCGTGGTGACCACGGCGACCAACGACGCTGAGGGCCGCGCGCTCCTCCGTCACCTCGGCTTCCCGTTCAAGGAGGCGTAAGCGAGATGGCGAAGAAGGCTCTCATCGCGAAGGCTGCCCGCAAGCCCAAGTTCGGTGTGCGTGCGTACACCCGCTGCCAGCGCTGCGGTCGCCCCCACTCCGTGTACCGCAAGTTCGGCCTGTGCCGCGTGTGCCTTCGTGAGATGGCTCACCGTGGCGAGCTGCCGGGCGTGACCAAGAGCTCCTGGTAAATCCCTTCACCCTTTGGGTGTTGAGGTTTTCCAGACGCTCTCGGTAAGCATCTGGGTCGGTGGAGGCCCAGCCCCCATGCCGTAGGCTTGTGGGGTTGGGCGTCCACCGCCCGTCGACTTACTACGCCGTAGGTCCCCGCGCCGCACCCGTCCCGCCCCTGTGTGGGGAGAGGGATGGCGCATACAGGAAACCCCGGCGAGAGAGGCCGAAGGCCGATTCATGACCATGACTGACCCGATCGCAGACATGCTGACTCGTCTGCGTAACGCAAACTCGGCGTACCACGACTCCGTCGTGATGCCGCACAGCAAGATCAAGTCGCACATCGCGGAAATCCTCAAGCAGGAGGGTTTCATCACCGGCTGGAAGGTCGAGGACGCCGAGGTCGGTAAGAACCTCGTCCTCGAGCTGAAGTTCGGTCCGAACCGCGAGCGCTCGATCGCCGGCATCAAGCGGATCTCGAAGCCGGGTCTGCGCGTGTACGCGAAGTCCACCAACCTGCCGAAGGTCCTCGGCGGCCTGGGCGTGGCGATCATCTCCACGTCCCACGGTCTCCTGACCGGCCAGCAGGCGCAGAAGAAGGGCGTGGGTGGGGAAGTCCTCGCCTACGTCTGGTAGTCGGGAACGGAGGAATAGCTATGTCTCGTATCGGCAAGCTCCCCATCCCGGTTCCCGCCGGCGTGGACGTCACCATCGATGGCCGCACGGTCACCGTCAAGGGCTCCAAGGGCTCCCTGACGCACACCGTCGCCGCCCCCATCGAGATCGTTAAGGGCGAGGACGGCGTTCTGAACGTCACCCGTCCGAACGACGAGCGTCAGAACAAGGCCCTCCACGGCCTGTCCCGCACGCTGGTGGCCAACATGATCACCGGTGTGACCACGGGATACACCAAGGCGCTCGAGATCAGCGGTGTCGGTTACCGCGTTGCCGCGAAGGGCTCCGACCTGGAGTTCCAGCTCGGCTACAGCCACCCGATCCTGGTGGAGGCGCCCGAGGGCATCTCCTTCAAGGTCGAGTCTCCGACCAAGTTCTCGGTCGAGGGCATCGACAAGCAGAAGGTCGGCGAGGTCGCGGCGAACATCCGCAAGCTGCGGAAGCCCGACCCGTACAAGGCCAAGGGCGTCAAGTACGCCGGCGAGGTCATCCGCCGCAAGGTCGGAAAGGCTGGTAAGTAAAGCCATGGCATACGGTGTGAAGATCGCCAAGGGCGACGCTTACAAGCGCGCTGCGAAGGCGCGCCGCCACATCCGCATCCGCAAGAACGTGTCGGGTACGGCGGAGCGTCCGCGCCTCGTCGTGACGCGTTCGAACCGCAACATCGTTGCCCAGGTCATCGACGACCTCAAGGGTCACACCCTTGCGTCCGCGTCGACCCTGGACACGTCGATCCGCGGTGGCGAGGGTGACAAGTCCGCGCAGGCCAAGCAGGTCGGCGCCCTGGTCGCCGAGCGCGCCAAGGCCGCCGGCGTCGAGGCCGTCGTGTTCGACCGCGGTGGCAACCGCTACGCCGGGCGCATTGCCGCTCTGGCTGACGCCGCCCGCGAAGCCGGGCTGAAGTTCTAAGCCCCGGTTCCGGGACTCACGGACGTAACAGAGAGAGGTAATCCAATGGCTGGACCCCAGCGCCGCGGCAGCGGTGCCGGTGGCGGCGAGCGGCGGGACCGGAAGGGTCGCGACGGTGGCGCTGCCGCCGAGAAGACCGCTTACGTTGAGCGCGTTGTCGCGATCAACCGCGTCGCCAAGGTTGTCAAGGGTGGTCGTCGCTTCAGCTTCACCGCGCTCGTCGTGGTGGGTGACGGTGACGGCACCGTAGGTGTCGGTTACGGCAAGGCCAAGGAAGTTCCCGCGGCCATCGCCAAGGGCGTCGAGGAAGCCAAGAAGAACTTCTTCAAGGTTCCCCGCATCCAGGGCACCATCCCGCACCCGATCCAGGGCGAGAAGGCGGCCGGCGTTGTCCTGCTGAAGCCTGCTTCCCCCGGTACCGGTGTTATCGCCGGTGGCCCGGTGCGCGCCGTTCTGGAGTGCGCCGGCGTTCACGACATCCTGTCGAAGTCGCTCGGCTCCGACAACGCGATCAACATCGTGCACGCGACCGTGGAGGCCCTCAAGGGCCTGCAGCGTCCCGAGGAGATCGCGGCTCGCCGTGGTCTGCCGCTCGAGGACGTCGCCCCCGCGGCTCTGCTCCGTGCGCGTGCAGGGGCGGGTGTGTGATGGCTCGCCTCAAGATCACGCAGACGAAGTCGTACATCGGCAGCAAGCAGAACCACCGCGACACCCTGCGTTCGCTCGGGCTCAAGCGCCTGAACGACGTGGTCGTCAAGGAGGACCGCCCCGAGTTCCGCGGCATGGTGCACACCGTCCGCCACCTCGTGACGGTTGAGGAGGTTGACTAATCATGGCTGAGAACAGCCCGCTGAAGGCCCACAACCTCCGTCCCGCCCCCGGTGCCAAGACCGCGAAGACCCGTGTGGGTCGCGGTGAGGCGTCGAAGGGTAAGACGGCTGGTCGTGGTACGAAGGGTACGAAGGCCCGCTACCAGGTTCCGCAGCGCTTCGAGGGTGGGCAGATGCCCCTCCACATGCGTCTGCCGAAGCTGAAGGGCTTCAAGAACCCGTTCCGCACCGAGTTCCAGGTTGTCAACCTGGACAAGCTCGGTGCCCTCTACCCCGAGGGTGGAGAGGTCACGGTGGCCGACCTGGTCGCCAAGGGCGCGGTTCGCAAGAACAGCCTCGTCAAGGTCCTGGGCCAGGGCGAGATCTCCGTGGCGCTGACGGTTTCGGTTGACGCCGTTT
Organism: Streptomyces katrae; assembly: GCF_000966975.1. Taxonomy (GTDB): domain Bacteria; phylum Actinomycetota; class Actinomycetes; order Streptomycetales; family Streptomycetaceae; genus Streptomyces; species Streptomyces katrae. Next base: position 46,624 of record NZ_JZWV01000003.1, read on the forward strand.
CCGCCTCCGCCAAGGAGAAGATTGCCGCCGCCGGCGGTTCCGTGACCGAGCTCGTCTAAGACGAACTCTGTGACAAATAGCTAAAACCCGACCGGGGATGCCTCACATATGGGGCATCCCCGGTTGGTCGTTCCACGGGGGGCGCAGTCGCCGGTAAGGTGGCCTGCACCTTTGCTTGTACGTAATCGTCGATCCTCAGACCGTCACCTCTGACGCAGTAGCGCGGGGGTCGCAGGAGGCACCGTGCTCACCGCGTTCGCCCGGGCGTTCAAGACGCCCGACCTGCGCAAGAAGCTGCTCTTCACGCTCGGCATCATCGTGCTGTATCGGCTCGGGTCCCACATCCCGGTACCCGGCGTGAGCTACAAGAACGTTCAGATCTGTGTGGACCAGATGGGGAGCAGCAACAGCCTCTTCGGTCTGGTCAACATGTTCAGCGGCGGCGCGCTGCTGCAGATCACGATCTTCGCGCTCGGCATCATGCCGTACATCACCGCGAGCATCATCCTGCAGCTGCTGACCGTGGTCATTCCGAAGCTGGAGAACCTCAAGAAAGAGGGACAGGCCGGCACCTCGAAGATCACTCAGTACACGCGCTATCTGACGGTCGCGCTCGCGATCCTCCAGGGCACCGGCCTCGTCGCCACCGCGCGTACCGGCGCCCTGTTCGGCAGCTGCCCGGTCGCTCGCGAGATCGTCCCGGACCGCTCGATCTTCACCACCATCACGATGGTGATCACCATGACCGCCGGTACCTGCATCGTCATGTGGCTCGGCGAGCTCATCACCGACCGCGGCATCGGCAACGGCATGTCGATCCTGATGTTCATCTCGATCGCGGCCGGCTTCGTCTCCGCCCTGTGGACGATCAAGCTCCAGGGCAAGATCGCTGGTGGCTGGGTGGAGTTCGCCGTCGTCATCCTCGTCGGTCTCGCGATGGTGGCCCTGGTGGTCTTCGTGGAGCAGGCCCAGCGCAGGATCCCCGTCCAGTACGCGAAGCGCATGATCGGGCGCCGCGCCTACGGGGGCACGTCCACCTACATCCCGCTCAAGGTGAACCAGGCCGGTGTCATCCCGGTCATCTTCGCCTCGTCGCTGCTGTACATCCCGGCCCTGATCGTGCAGTTCAGCGGCTCGACCGCCGGCTGGGCGACCTGGATCCAGAAGCACTTCGTCAAGGGCGACCACCCGTACTACATCGCCGCCTACTTCCTCCTGATCGTCTTCTTCGCGTTCTTCTACGTGGCGATCTCGTTCAACCCCGAGGAAGTTGCCGACAACATGAAGAAGTATGGTGGGTTCATCCCGGGCATCCGCGCCGGCCGGCCTACCGCTGAGTACCTGAGCTACGTACTCAACCGGATCACCTGGCCGGGGTCGCTGTACCTGGGTCTCATCGCTCTAGTGCCGACAATGGCGTTGGCCGGCTTCGGAGCGAACCAGAACTTCCCGTTCGGCGGGACGAGCATCCTGATCATCGTGGGTGTGGGTCTGGAAACCGTGAAGCAGATCGAGAGCCAGCTCCAGCAGCGCAACTACGAAGGGTTCCTCCGCTGATGCGAATCGTCCTCGTCGGACCCCCCGGGGCGGGCAAGGGAACGCAGGCCGCGTTCCTCGCCAAGAACCTGTCGATCCCGCACATCTCCACGGGCGACCTCTTCCGCGCCAACATCAGCCAGGGCACCGAGCTGGGCGTGCGGGCGAAGGCGTTCATGGACGCCGGTGAGCTCGTGCCGGACGAGATCACCATCGGTATGGCCAAGGACCGCATGGAGCAGCCGGACGCCGCGGGCGGCTTCCTGCTCGACGGCTTCCCGCGCAACGTCGCCCAGGCCGAGGCCCTGGACGAGATGCTGACCGGTGCCGGCATGAAGCTGGACGCCGTCCTCGACCTGGAGGTCGAGGAGGACGAGGTCGTCAAGCGCATCGCCGGCCGCCGGATCTGCCGCCGGGACTCCGCGCACGTCTTCCACGTGATCTACGCGGCGCCGAAGGTGGAGGGCGTCTGCGACAAGTGCGAGGGCGAGCTCTACCAGCGCGACGACGACTCCGAGGCCACGGTCCGCAACCGGCTGGAGGTCTACCACACGCAGACCGAGCCGATCATCGACTACTACAAGTCGCAGGGTCTGCTGGTGACCATCTCCGCCCTCGGTGAGGTGCACGAGATCACCAAGCGGGCGATGGACGCCCTGAAGAAGTAGTCACCCCCTGTTCTGCCGGTACGGCCGCGGTGTCCCAGCGACACCGCGGCCGTCTGCATGACACGGTTGTGACGGCAGCAACCGATAATTGAGCAACGACAGCGGAGAGCAACCACCTCCGCGAGAGCGGCGGCGGTTTAGCCGCAAAGACTGGGAAGGTCCGTTTTCATGGTTCAGCTGAAGACCCCCGAGCAGATCGCGAAGATGCGCGAGGCAGGGCTGGTCGTCGCCGCGATCCACGCGGCGACCCGTGAGGCGGCCGTGCCGGGCGCCACGACCCGGGACCTGGACATGGTGGCCCGCAAGGTCATCGCGGACGCCGGGGCGAAGTCGAACTTCCTCGGCTACGGCGGGTTCCCCGCGACCATCTGCACCTCGGTGAACGAGGTCGTCGTCCACGGCATCCCGGACGACAAGACGGTCCTCAAGGACGGCGACATCATCTCCATCGACGCCGGCGCCATCGTCGACGGCTGGCACGGGGACGCCGCCTACACGGCCTTCGTGGGCACCGGTCACGCTCCGGAGCTGGTCGAGCTCTCCCGGGTGACCGAGGAGTCGATGTGGGCCGGCATCGCGGCCATGAAGGCGGGCAACCGCCTCGTGGACATCTCGAAGGCGATCGAGGGCTACATCAAGCGCCAGCCCCGCCCGTCCACCGGTGAGCACAGCCTCGGCAGGTTCGGGATCATCGAGGACTACGGCGGCCACGGCATCGGCACCGAGATGCACATGGACCCGCACCTGCTGAACTACGTCTCGCGCAAGCGGGGCAAGGGCGTCAAGCTGGTCCCCGGGCTCTGCCTGGCGATCGAGCCGATGGTCTCCCTGGGCACCGCCCAGACGGAGGTACTCGCCGACGACTGGACGGTCATCACCACGGACGGCACCTGGTCCTCGCACTGGGAGCACTCGGTGGCCCTCACCGAGGCCGGTCCGATCGTCCTGACCAGCCCGGACTGCGGCAAGGCGAAGCTGGCGGAGTACGGCGTCACCACGGCGCCGGACCCCCTCGGCTGATCCGGGACCCCCTCGGGCAGCCGTCGGTTAATGATCTAGACTCTGGGGCAAACTTTCCGGATTCGTCTTTCTGGGTGCCCTGACGTAGACTGACTCGTCGGCTTACGTGCATTCGCATGTCCGTGAGCCGATCAAGGTAGCCGATTCGAAAGGCGAAGCGTGGCCAAGAAGCAAGGTGCCATCGAGATCGAGGGCACCGTGATCGAGTCCCTCCCGAACGCCATGTTCAAGGTGGAACTCCAGAACGGTCACAAGGTCCTCGCGCACATCAGCGGCAAGATGCGCATGCACTACATCCGCATCCTTCCTGATGACCGGGTCGTTGTGGAGCTGTCTCCCTACGACCTGACGCGTGGCCGGATCGTCTACCGATACAAGTAGATCTTGCCCCCGCACCCCGCTCCGGCGCGGGTGGTGGCACTGACCCGGAGAACCTCACCAACATGAAGGTCAAGCCGAGCGTCAAGAAGATCTGCGACAAGTGCAAGGTGATCCGCCGTCACGGCCGGGTCATGGTCATCTGCGACAACCTGCGCCACAAGCAGCGCCAGGGCTGACGCACGCCGACCGACCTGCCTTAACGCAGTTCTTCGCGCGACGTAAGAAAACGTACATAAGCAGAACCCGCCCAGCCCCCAGGGGCCGGCGGTACCTCCGGCGGGGGCCGGGGACCCGGACGTACCACCACCCATACGGGTGGTCGGCGGTCGGGAGCGGTTCTGTTGCAGACCCCCGAACACACAGGAGCCATTGAATGGCACGCGTTTCCGGTGTTGACATCCCGCGCGAAAAGCGTGTGGAGATCGCACTCACCTACGTCTTCGGTATCGGGCGCACCCGGTCCAAGGAGATCCTCGCCTCCACCGGCGTGAACCCGAACACCCGCGTTCGTGACCTGGCCGAAGAGGACCTCGTCAAGATCCGCGAGTACGTGGACGCCAACCTCCGTACCGAGGGTGACCTCCGCCGCGAGATCCAGGGCGACATCCGCCGCAAGATCGAGATCCAGTGCTACCAGGGCATCCGCCACCGTCGTGGCCTGCCCGTGCACGGTCAGCGCACCAGCACGAACGCGCGTACCCGCAAGGGCCCGCGTCGCGCGATCGCCGGCAAGAAGAAGCCGGGCAAGAAGTAGTCCTGTTCAGCGGTCTTGCGCTGTAGGACCGACCACCTCCCGTAGGAGTAAGAGATGCCCCCCAAGGGTCGTCAGGGCGCTGCCAAGAAGGTGCGCCGCAAGGAAAAGAAGAACGTCGCTCACGGGCACGCCCACATCAAGAGCACGTTCAACAACACGATCGTCTCGATCACGGACCCGTCCGGCAACGTGATCTCCTGGGCCTCCGCCGGCCACGTCGGCTTCAAGGGCTCGCGCAAGTCCACCCCCTTCGCCGCGCAGATGGCCGCCGAGTCGGCCGCCCGCCGCGCGCAGGAGCACGGCATGCGCAAGGTCGACGTCTTCGTCAAGGGTCCCGGCTCCGGCCGTGAGACCGCGATCCGCTCCCTCCAGGCCACCGGCCTCGAGGTCGGCTCGATCCAGGACGTCACCCCCACCCCGCACAACGGCTGCCGCCCGCCGAAGCGCCGCCGCGTCTGACGCAGCGGACGCACCTGTGCGTTCTTGAGTGTCCGGGCGGTGCGCCCCCTCCGGGGGACGTACCGCCCGTACCCTTGTAAGTCCGCGGCCCCTCCGGGCCGCACCTGTCGGGCGTCAAATAGTGGGCGTCCACGACTGAAGGAACAGACATGCTTATCGCTCAGCGTCCTTCGCTGACCGAAGAGGTCGTCGACGAGTACCGCTCGCGGTTCGTGATCGAGCCGCTGGAGCCGGGCTTCGGCTACACCCTCGGCAACTCCCTGCGCCGTACCCTCCTGTCCTCCATCCCGGGTGCCGCTGTCACCAGCATCCGCGTGGACGGCGTCCTGCACGAGTTCACCACCGTGCCGGGCGTCAAGGAAGACGTCACGGACATCATCCTCAACATCAAGCAGCTGGTCGTCTCCTCGGAGCACGACGAGCCGGTCGTGATGTACCTGCGCAAGCAGGGTCCCGGCCTGGTCACCGCTGCCGACATCGCGCCCCCGGCCGGTGTCGAGGTGCACAACCCGGACCTGGTCCTCGCCACGCTCAACGGCAAGGGCAAGCTGGAGATGGAGCTGACCGTCGAGCGCGGTCGCGGCTACGTCTCCGCCGTCCAGAACAAGCAGGCGGGCCAGGAGATCGGCCGTATCCCGGTCGACTCCATCTACTCGCCGGTTCTGAAGGTCACCTACAAGGTCGAGGCGACCCGAGTCGAGCAGCGCACCGACTTCGACAAGCTGATCGTCGACGTCGAGACCAAGCAGGCCATGCGCCCGCGCGACGCCATGGCGTCCGCCGGCAAGACCCTGGTCGAGCTGTTCGGTCTGGCCCGCGAGCTCAACATCGACGCCGAGGGCATCGACATGGGCCCGTCCCCGACGGACGCCGCCCTGGCCGCCGACCTGGCGCTGCCGATCGAGGAGCTCGAGCTCACCGTTCGGTCGTACAACTGCCTCAAGCGCGAGGGCATCCACTCCGTGGGTGAGCTCGTCGCCCGCTCCGAGGCCGACCTGCTCGACATCCGCAACTTCGGTGCGAAGTCGATCGACGAGGTCAAGGCGAAGCTCGCCGGCATGGGCCTGGCCCTCAAGGACAGCCCGCCCGGGTTCGACCCGACCGCCGCCGCCGACGCCTTCGGCGCGGACGACGACGCCGACGCCGGCTTCGTCGAGACCGAGCAGTACTAAGAAATGACTTCCCCGGGGCATCCGCCCCGGGGGAACTGACACCGGTACCTGACACGGCCGGTGCAGATATGAAGGAGTAACAATGCCGCGTCCCGCAAAGGGTGCCCGCCTGGGCGGCTCCGCCGCGCACGAGAAGCACCTCCTCGCGAACCTCGCGAAGGCCCTCTTCGAGCACGGCCGCATCACCACCACCGAGGCCAAGGCCCGCCGCCTGCGTCCCTACGCCGAGCGTCTGGTCACCAAGGCCAAGAAGGGCGACATCCACAACCGTCGCCTGGTGCTGCAGACGATCACGGACAAGAGCATCGTGCACACGCTGTTCACCGAGATCGCCCCGCGCTACGAGAACCGCCCCGGTGGTTACACGCGCATCACCAAGATCGGCAACCGTCGTGGCGACAACGCCCCGATGGCCGTGATCGAGCTGGTCGAGGCCCTCACGGTCGCCCAGCAGGCCACCGGCGAGGCCGAGGCCGCCACCAAGCGCGCCGTGAAGGAGGCCGAGGCTGCCGCCGAGGCTCCCGCCGCCGAGGAGACCAAGGAGGCCTGATCCCCCGGGATCACGCTTGCTTGATCGGCTCTGAACGGGCCCGCCCCTTCCCGGGGCGGGCCCGTTCTGCATTTCTGTGCGTCTGAGAGGATCTGTCACGTGAGTGACGAGGTGGAGCCCGGGCACGTCCGGGTACGGCTGGACCTGTCGTACGACGGCAAGGACTTCTCCGGCTGGGCGAAGCAGCGGACGCTGCGGACCGTCCAGGGCGAGCTGGAATCGGCCCTGAAGACCGTGATGCGGCTGCCCGAGCCGGTGGAGCTGACCGTCGCCGGCCGCACCGACGCCGGTGTGCACGCCCGTGGGCAGGTCGCGCAGTTCGACATCGCGGAGGAGGTGTGGGCCGAGCACGGCAGCCTGCTGCTGCGCCGCCTCGCCGGCCGCCTCCCGCACGACATCCGGGTGTGGAAGGTCGCCGAGGCCCCCGAGGGCTTCAATGCGCGGTTCTCCGCGATCTGGCGCCGCTACGCCTACCGCGTCGGCGACCACCAGGGCGGGGTGGACCCGCTGCGCCGCGGGCACGTGCTGTGGCACCAGTGGCCGCTGGACGTGGACGCCATGAACGAGGCCTCCCGCGCCCTGCTCGGCGAGCACGACTTCGCCGCGTACTGCAAGAAGCGCGAGGGCGCCACGACCATCCGCACCCTCCAGGAGCTCAGCTGGGTGCGGGCCGAGGACGGCATCGTGACGGCGACGGTCCGCGCCGACGCCTTCTGCCACAACATGGTCCGCTCCCTGGTCGGCGCCCTGCTGCACGTCGGTGACGGACACCGGCCCGTCGAGTGGCCCGGCCAGGTCCTGGCCGCGGCCGTACGGGACTCCTCGGTGCACGTGGTCAAGCCGCACGGGCTGACCCTGGAGGAGGTCGGCTACCCGGCGGACGAGCTGCTGGCCGCCCGCAGCAAGGAGGCGCGGAACATGCGCACCCTGCCGGGGAAGGGCTGCTGCTAGGCGCGTATTCCGTTTGGGTCCGGCGCCGCCGGACCTGGAGAATGCCCGGCATGGGACATCTCGAAGCCAGCCACCTGGAGTACTACCTGCCCGACGGACGGGTGCTGCTCCCCGACGTCTCCTTCCGGGTGGGGGAGGGGGCGGTGGTGGCCCTCGTGGGGGCCAACGGCGCCGGCAAGACCACCCTGCTGAAGCTGATCTCCGGTGAGCTCCAGCCGCACGGCGGCGGGGTCACCATCGGCGGTGGCCTCGGCGTGATGTCCCAGTTCGTGGGCTCGGTGCGGGACGAGTCGACCGTACGGGACCTGCTGGTCTCGGTGTCCCAGCCGCGGATCCGGGAGGCGGCGAAGGCCGTGGACCGGGCCGAGGAGCTGATCCTCACCGTGGACGACGAGGCCGCGCAGATGGCCTACGCCCAGGCCCTCAGCGACTGGGCCGACGTCCAGGGCTACGAGGCGGAGACGCTCTGGGACGTCTGCACGATGGCCGCGCTGGCCATCCCGTACGACCAGGCGCAGTTCCGCCAGGTGCGCACGCTCTCCGGCGGTGAGCAGAAGCGGCTCGTGCTGGAGGCGCTTCTGCGCGGGCCGGACGAGGTGCTGCTGCTCGACGAGCCGGACAACTACCTGGACGTCCCGGGCAAGCGGTGGCTGGAGGAGCAGCTGCGGGCCACCCGCAAGACGGTGCTGTTCGTCTCCCACGACCGGGAGCTGCTCACCCAGGCCGCCGAGAAGATCATCAGCCTGGAGGCGAGCCCGATGGGCTCCGACGTCTGGGTGCACGGCGCCGGCTTCGGCACGTACCACGAGGCCCGCAAGGAGCGTTTCGCCCGCTTCGAGGAGCTCAAGCGGCGCTGGGACGAGGAGCACGCCCGGCTGAAGGCCCTGGTGCTGCGGCTGCGCAACCAGGCGGCGAGCAGCCCCGACATGGCCTCGCGGTACCACGCGATGCAGACCCGCTTCAAGAAGTTCGAGGAGGCGGGTCCGCCGCCGGAGCCGCCGCGGGAGCAGGACATCAAGATGCGGCTCAAGGGCGGCCGTACGGGCGTGCGCGCGCTGACGGTGGAGAACCTGGAGCTGACCGGGCTGATGAAACCGTTCTCCCTGGAGGTCTTCTACGGGGAGCGGGTCGCGGTGCTGGGCTCGAACGGCTCCGGCAAGTCGCACTTCCTGCGGCTGCTGGCGGGGGAGGACGTCAAGCACACCGGTGTCTGGAAGCTGGGCGCGCGGGTGGTTCCCGGCCATTTCGCGCAGACCCACGCCCATCCGGAGCTGTTCGGCCGGACCCTCGTGGACATCCTGTGGACGGAGGCGGCCAAGCCCCTGGGCCAGGCGATGGGGGCCCTGCGCCGCTACGAGCTGGAGCGGCAGGCGGAGCAGCCGTTCGAGCGGCTCTCGGGCGGCCAGCAGGCGCGGTTCCAGATCCTGCTGCTGGAACTGGCCGGGACGACGGCGCTGCTGCTGGACGAGCCGACCGACAACCTCGACCTGGAGTCGGCGGAGGCCCTGCAGGACGGTCTGGAGTCGTACGAGGGCACGGTGCTGTGCGTGACGCACGACCGCTGGTTCGCGCGCACGTTTGACCGTTATTTGGTCTTCGGTTCAGACGGTGTTGTACGGGAGACCCAGGAGCCCGTGTGGGACGAACGTAGGGTCGACCGGAAGCGCTAGGGGGCCGACCTCCCCCGCGCGGGTCGACGGGGAGGCGTCGTGGGGCTGCGGCCTAGCATCTGGCTCATGCGCATCTGGCTGACGGGGAGTGGCCGGCCGGTCACGGGGGACCGGCTGGTGTCCTGGCTGCTCCGGCCCGCGCCGCGGTCCTGGCGGGTGGTGGCGCTGGTGGCGCTGGTGACCGTGTCGGTGTCGACGAGCCTGCGGGCGAACTGGGGCTCGGACAACGCGTTCGTGGTCAAGGCGGCGGACGCGCTGCTGGAGGGGGTCTCCCCGTACGAGGACAAGCGCTTCCTGTACCTGCCCAGTGCCGTGCTCGTGGCGGTGCCGGAGGCGCTGGTGCCCACGGGGCTGCTGCGCTGGCTGCTGCCGGCGGGGATCTCGGGGCTGGTGGCCCTCGGGTGGTGGGCGTCGCTGCGGCTGTTCTCGGTGCCGGTGCGCTCGCGGTTCGCGGTCGCCGGGCTGGGGCTGCTGGGGACGGTGTACAAGCCGTACCTGAACCTGGTGCTGATCGGGAACTGGACGGCGGTCTCGGCGGCGGCCCTGCCGGTGGCGCTGCTGCTGGCGCACCGCCGGTCCTGGGTGGCCGCGGGGCTGGTGGTGGGGCTGGCGATCGCCTGCAGGCCGATGCTGGTGCCGGCCGGGCTGCTGTTCGTGCTGGCCCGGCGGTGGCGGGGGCTGGCGGTGGCGGTGGCCGTGCCGGCGGGGCTGTCGCTGGCGGGGGCGCTGCTGATGCCGAGCCCGACGCTGTTCTTCACCAAGACGCTGCCGTTCCTGTTCCAGGGGCAGGACGCGTACGCGCTGCCCTGGGACGCCTCGCCGATCGCGGTGCTGCCCCGGCTGGGGGTGCCGCAGGCGGTGGCGGTGACGGTCGCCTTCGCGGGGGCCGGGGCCGTGCTGTGGGGGGCCTGGCGGCGCTGGCACCGGCCGGATTCCGCCGAGGTGGACGGGGGAGAGCTGAGGCTGGCGGAGACGGCCTGCATGGTGATGCTCGCCGCATTCCTGGTCTCCCGTCCCTCCTTCGACCACTACCTGCTGGTGGTGCTGCCGCTGCTGCTGGCGTCGGGGGTGCGGCCGGGCTCGATGCCCCGCTCGCCCTGGTTCTGGCTGGCGCTGACGCCCCAGCTGGCGCTGGTCCCGTGGCCCTCGGAGCTGGCCCACAAGAGGCGTGCGTTCAAGGACGCGGCGACCCTGTGCGGGCTCGCGTATCTGCTGGGGCGTCGTGCACTGCCCTCCGGTCGGGTTATTCTGATCCCAGTAACAACTGCGGGGTCCCCACCCAGGACCGAACCGGAGTGCGCCGCGACGCCAGCAGAATCGGCATCGCGGACCGCGTTTTGACCCGTACGGGTCTGAATGGGTATCCTGCTGGTTTGTTATGCGTATTGGCTTTCTCATTCTCACGTGAAAGGGCCTTACGCCGGTCCACCGGACCGATGACCAGCGGTTTTCACTCGGGTGCGTCCCCGATGTGAACGAGGGCTGTCGTGATCGTCCGTGGTGACCCTGTCAGGACCCTTCCCTCAGGGCCAGCGCCCTATGGGATGACCCACCACTGAAGAAGCGAAGGCATACGCGTGCGTACGTACAGCCCCAAGCCCGGCGACATCTCGCGCCAGTGGCTCGTCATCGACGCCCAGGACGTCGTCCTCGGCCGTCTGGCGACCCAGGCCGCTGCCCTCCTCAAGGGCAAGCACAAGCCGACCTACGCCCCCCACATGGACATGGGCGACTTCGTCATCGTCATCAACGCCGACAAGGTCCACCTGTCCGGCAACAAGGCCTCCCAGAAGATGGCCTACCGCCACTCCGGCTTCCCGGGCGGTCTGCGCTCCGTGCGTTACGACGACCTGCTGGCGAACAACCCGGAGAAGGCCGTCGAGAAGGCCGTCAAGGGCATGCTCCCCAAGAACTCCCTGGGCCGTCAGATGCTCTCGAAGCTGAAGGTCTACTCGGGCGACCAGCACCCGCACGCTGCCCAGCAGCCGGTGCCGTTCGAGATCACCCAGGTCGCGCAGTAGTTCCGGCCACCCCCTAAACACAGAGAATTCTGAGGAGCATCGTGGCCGAGACCACCGCTGAGACCCCCGTCGACGAGTTCGAGGGCGTCGAGGAGTACACCACCGAGTCGGACGTCGTCGTCGAGGGCGACTACACCTCCGAGTCCCTTGCCGGTCGCTTCGGCGACCCCCAGCCGGCCGCCGGCCTGGGCCGTCGCAAGAACGCCATCGCCCGCGTCCGGATCGTTCCGGGCACCGGCAAGTGGAAGATCAACGGTCGCACCCTTGAGGACTACTTCCCCAACAAGGTGCACCAGCAGGAAGTCAACGAGCCCTTCAAGCTCCTCGAGCTTGACGGCCGCTACGACGTCATCGCCCGCATCTCGGGTGGCGGCGTCTCTGGTCAGGCCGGCGCCCTGCGCCTCGGCGTGGCCCGCGCGCTGAACGAGGCGGACGTGGACAACAACCGCCCGGCGCTGAAGAAGGCCGGCTTCCTCTCCCGCGACGACCGTGCGGTCGAGCGCAAGAAGGCCGGTCTCAAGAAGGCCCGTAAGGCTCCGCAGTACAGCAAGCGTTAATCTGCGCCTGCTGTTCAGCAACGAAACCGCCCCGGCAGCACTCTCTGTGCTGTCGGGGCGGTTCGTTTACCGCCAAAAGCGGCAAACAACTGTCACTAGCGGTCACCAAGCGAAGCGTGAACTCGGGAGGACAACAGTGGGACGACTCTTCGGGACGGACGGTGTACGAGGCGTCGCCAACGCGGATCTGACGGCTGAGCTCGCGCTCGGCCTCTCCGTGGCGGCCGCGCACGTACTGGCCGAGGCGGGCACCTTCGCGGGCCACCGCCCCACGGCCGTGGTCGGCCGTGACCCCCGCGCATCGGGCGAGTTCCTGGAGGCCGCGGTCGTCGCGGGCCTCGCCAGCGCCGGCGTGGACGTCCTGCGCGTCGGTGTGCTGCCCACCCCCGCGGTGGCGTATCTCACCGGTGCGCTGGGCGCCGACCTCGGCGTGATGCTCTCCGCGAGCCACAACGCCATGCCCGACAACGGCATCAAGTTCTTCGCGCGCGGCGGCCACAAACTCGCCGACGAGCTCGAGGACAAGATCGAGGCCGTCTACGAGGAGCACCGCACCGGCGCTCCCTGGGACCGGCCCACCGGCTCCGGCGTCGGCCGGGTCTCGGACTACGACGAGGGCTTCGACAAGTACGTCGCCCACCTGATCGGCGTCCTGCCCAACCGCCTCGACGGCCTGAAGATCGTCCTGGACGAGGCCCACGGCGCGGCCGCCCGCGTCTCCCCGGAGGCCTTCACCCGGGCGGGCGCCGAGATCGTCACCATCGGCGCCGAGCCCGACGGCCTGAACATCAACGACGGCTGCGGCTCCACCCACCTCGACCTGCTCAAGAGCGCCGTGGTCGAGCACGGGGCGGCCCTCGGCATCGCCCACGACGGGGACGCCGACCGCTGCCTCGCCGTGGACGCCGACGGCAACGAGATCGACGGCGACCAGATCCTCGCGGTGCTCGCCCTCGCCATGCGCGAGGCCGGGCAGCTGCGCGAGAACACCGTCGTCGCCACCGTCATGTCGAACCTGGGCTTCAAGCTGGCCATGGAGGCCGAGGGCGTCCAGCTCGTCCAGACCGCCGTCGGCGACCGGTACGTCCTGGAGTCGATGAAGGAGCACGGGTACGCGCTGGGCGGCGAGCAGTCCGGCCACGTGATCATCCTCGACCACGCCACCACCGGCGACGGCACCCTCACCGGCCTCATGCTGGCCGCCCGGGTCGCCGCCACCGGCCGCTCCCTGGCCGACCTCGCCGGGGTCATGACCCGGCTGCCGCAGGTCCTGATCAACGTCAAGGACGTCGACAAGTCCCGCGTCTCCACCTCCGCCGAGCTGGCGGCGGCCGTCACCGAGGCGGAGCGGGAGCTCGGGTCCACCGGACGGGTGCTGCTGCGCCCCTCGGGCACCGAGCCCCTCGTACGGGTGATGGTGGAGGCCGCCGACATCGAGCAGGCCCGCGCGGTCGCCGGGCGGCTCGCCGACGCGGTGAAGTCGGCCCTCGGCTAGGACATGGCCGGCCGCGGCCGCTCGGGGACTACTGCCCCGCAGCGGCCGCGGCGGTGTTTTCAGAGCTTGCGCAGGCTCAGCTTCGTGACCTTGTGGTCGGGGCCCTTGCGGACGACGAGGGTGGCGCGGCCGCGCGTGGGGGCCACGTTCTCCAGCAGGTTGGGCTTGTTGATGGTCCGCCACATCGTCTGCGCGTACTCCAGCGCCTCCTCCTCCGAGACCTGGGTGTACTTGCGGAAGTAGGAGAACGGGTTCTGGAACGCGGTCTCGCGCAGCTTCCGGAAGCGGTTGAGGTACCAGCGCTCGATGTCCTCGGGGCGGGCGTCCACGTACACGCTGAAGTCGAAGTAGTCGGCGAGGCCGACCCGGGTGCGGCCGTCCTTGCCGGGCAGGGCCGGCTGCAGGACGTTGAGCCCCTCGACGATGAGGATGTCCGGGCGGCGCACGACGAGCCGCTCGTCCGGGACGATGTCGTAGATCAGGTGCGAGTACACCGGGGCGGTGACCTCGTCCTTGCCGGCCTTGATGTCGGCGACGAACTTGGTGAGCGCCCGGCGGTCGTAGGACTCTGGGAAGCCCTTGCGGGAGGTCAGGCCGCGGCGCTGGAGCTCCTTCATCGGGTAGAGGAACCCGTCGGTGGTGACCCGCTCGACGCGCGGGTGCTCGGGCCAGCGGGCCAGGAGGGCCTGGAGGAGACGGGCCACGGTGGACTTGCCGACGGCGACCGAGCCGGCGACGCCTATGACGAACGGGGTGCCCTGCTGGGCCCCGTGCCCGTTGCCGCCCGCGTCACCGAGGAAGGTGTTCAGGGTGCCGCGCAGGTTGCTGGTGGCGCCGACGTACAGGTTGAGCAGCCGGGAGAGCGGGAGGTAGACGTCCCGCACCTCGTCGAGGTCGATGACGTCGCCGAGGCCGCGCAGCCGCTCGACCTCCTCCGCCGTCAGCGGCAGCGGGGTCCGCTCGCGCAGGGCGCTCCACTCGGCCCGCGTGAGGTCGACGTAGGGCGAGGGCTCGGGCACCCGGCGGGGACCGGGACGCTCCGTTGCGTGCTCCGGCGTACAGCGCGTCGGCGATGTGATCACACCGCCCATTGTCGGGGCTCGGGGGCCCTCGTGGGTGGTGGGGTCGGTCACGTGGCGGGCCGGGCGGCGGGAACGCCCAGGTGGCGCGGCGGCGGCCGAGCGGGTCTCGATCGGAAGCCCGTCCTGTCTCGTGCCGATCACGATTTCCCGGTGTGACCAGGAAGATCCCGCGGATGTGCCATTAACACCGGTCACGTGATCGAGCAAGTCGTACATTGTTCGTCACCGCGACGTTGACCGGCGTCCCGCGGTGATCTGCTTCATGGGGGAGAGCTTTCACGTGGGTACCACGTCCGTCCGCCGCGGCGTCCTGGCAGCGGCCGCCGTTTCCTTGTGCCTGCTGGCCACCGCATGCGACTCGGGGGGCTCCGCCGCGGCCGGCGGGGGGAGCGGGGAGGTGCGCACCGAGGCCGCGCCGGGGGGTACGGCGAAGTCGGCGGCGGCCCTGACCAGGATGCTGGTCGCCCCCGCGGACCTGCCGGAGTACACGGTGGAGGAGAAGTTCCGGAAGACCGGTCCGGAGCAGAAGGCCGAGACCGACAAGGCGGCCTGCGAACCGCTCGTCCGGGCGCAGGCGCGCATGCCGCTCGGCAAGGTGGGGGGCACCGCCGGCGTCGCCGTCCTCGGGAAGCCCGAACCGGCCCCCGCCGACGCGAGCGAGGACGAGAAGCTCGACGCGCTGCGCCAGAGCGCGGGGAGGAAGGGGACCACCGTCTTCCTGGACTCCTACGCCGGCAAGGGCGCCGAAGAGGCCTTCGCGGCGGTCAAGGGCGCCGTCACGGCCTGCGCGGGCGGCTACACGGCCTTCGGCGGGCCCAAGGCCGTCAGGGTCGAGCAGGTGCTGCCCGTCCCCCAGGACCCGGCCGGGGACGAGTCGCTGGCCTTCCGGCTGGTGCTGGGCATGGGGGACGGCCAGAAGACGAACGTGCAGTTCGTGTTCGTCCGCAAGGGTGATGTCCTGGCCACCTTCGAGGTGCTGAGCCTGCTCGGTGACGCCCCGCAGCCGCCCAAGGCGGTCGTCGAGGCTCAGTCCAAGAAGCTCGTATGAGAGCCGGGCGCGCGCGGCGCGCGGCCGCCGGAGCCGTCTCGGGGCTGGCACTGGCCGTGCTGGCCACCGGATGCGGAGCCGGCCGGCCCACCGTGATCGTGGTGGAGGAGGGCGGGCCGGCGGCCGAGCTGCCGGTGTCCGACCCGGCCGACGGTCCCGCCCGCAAGGGGCGGCAGGCGGGTCCCGCGCAGAAGGGCCGGCCGCAGGAGGCCCCGGAGCGCCTGCTGGTCGCCCAGGGGGACCTGCTGGACCACAAGGTCACCCCGGAGGCCCACGACAGCGCCCCTGCGGGCGTGGACCGGCCCGAGTGCCGGGACCTGGCCCGCGCCGTCGAGGGGTTCCTGCCGGCGGGGCGGACCGGCTGGGCCAGGGCCTCGGTGGTCGCGGTGGCGTCGGCGCTGCCGGACGACGCGTCGGAGGGGCAGAAGAGGGCGGCCGCGCTGGACGCCGCCAGCTCCACGGTGACGGTGGTGACCCTCGGCTCGTACGCCGCGGAGGCCGCCCACGGGCACTTCGCCGAGGTGCAGGCGGCGGGGCGGGCCTGTGAGGGCGGCTACGCGGCGACGGTGAACGGGGAGACCTTCACCGTGACCCGGGTCGTCCCGCACGCCGCGTACGGCGGTGACGAGGCGCTGGCCTACACCGTCGAGGCGGAGCGCGACGGGGAGCCGTACCAGACGGAGCTGATGGTGGTCCGCAAGGGTGGCACGCTCGTGAACTTCCACGCGAGCAGGCTGTCCGGCGAGGCGCAGCTGGCGGCTCCCGCGATCGAGGCACAGGTCAGGAAGCTGGGCTGACGGTCCGGCAGGGGCCGGACCGGTGTGAACCCCGCTCCGGTGGATTCGCCGGAGCGGGGTTTTCGTCCTGTTCGGGTACCCGACAGCGGCCCAACTCAGGCGTACCCTGCGCCCTATGTGCGGAATTGTGGGATACGTGGGAGCGCAGTCGGCGCTCGATGTGGTCATCGCCGGACTGAAGCGGCTGGAGTACCGCGGCTACGACTCGGCCGGGGTCGCCGTCCTCGCGGACGGCGGGCTCGCCAGTGCCAAGAAGGCCGGGAAACTCGTCAACCTGGAGAAGGAGCTGGTGGCGCAGCCGCTGCCGCCGGGTTCCACGGGCCTGGGGCACACCCGGTGGGCGACCCACGGCGGCCCCACCGACGTCAACGCCCACCCGCACCTGGACAACTCCGGCCGGGTGGCCGTCGTCCACAACGGCATCATCGAGAACTTCGCGGCCCTGCGCGCCGAACTGGCCGAGCGCGGGCACCGGCTGGAGTCCGAGACGGACACCGAGGTCGTCGCGCACCTGCTGGCCGAGCACTTCGGGGCGGGGGCCGGGCTGGCGGAGGCGATGCGGCAGGTGTGCCGGCGGCTCGAAGGGGCGTTCACCCTGGTCGCGGTGCACGCCGACGAGCCCGGCGTGGTGGTCGGCGCACGCCGGAACTCCCCCCTGGTGGTGGGCGTTGGGGAGGGTGAGAACTTCCTCGCCTCGGACGTGGCCGCGTTCATCGCCCACACCCGGTCCGCGATCGAGCTGGGGCAGGACCAGGTCGTCGAGCTCCGCCGCGACGGGGTCTCGGTGACCGGTTTCGACGGTTCGCCCGCGACCGTGCGGGCCTACCACGTGGACTGGGACGCCTCGGCGGCCGAGAAGGGGGGTTATGACTACTTCATGCTCAAGGAGATCGCCGAGCAGCCGAAGGCTGTCGCCGACACCCTCCTGGGCAGGATCGACGCGAGCGGTCTGCTGACCCTCGACGAGGTGCGCATCCCCGCCTCGGTGCTCCGTGAGGTCGACAAGGTCGTGATCGTGGCGTGCGGTACCGCCTACCACGCGGGCATGATCGCGAAGCTGGCCATCGAGCACTGGACCCGCATCCCGTGCGAGACCGAGCTGGCCAGCGAGTTCCGCTACCGCGACCCGATCCTGGACCAGCGGACGCTGGTGATCGCGATCTCGCAGTCCGGCGAGACCATGGACACCCTGATGGCCCTGCGCCATGCCCGCGAGCAGGGTGCCCGGGTGCTGGCCGTCTGCAATACGAACGGGTCGACCATCCCGCGCGAGTCGGACGCCGTGCTGTACACGCACGCCGGGCCGGAGGTGGCCGTCGCCTCGACCAAGGCGTTCCTGACCCAGCTGGTGGCCTGCTACCTCGTCGCCCTGTACCTGGGCCAGGTGCGCGGGACCAAGTGGGGCGACGAGATCGAGACGGTGATCCGGGAGCTGTCGGACATCGCGGCGGCCGTCGACCGGGTCCTGGAGACGATGGAGCCGGTCCGGGCCCTGGCGCGTTCGCTGGCCGACAAGGACACCGTGCTGTTCCTCGGCCGGCACGTCGGGTACCCGGTGGCGCTGGAGGGCGCGCTCAAGCTCAAGGAGCTGGCGTACATGCACGCCGAGGGCTTCGCGGCGGGCGAGCTCAAGCACGGGCCGATCGCGCTGATCGAGGAGGACCTGCCGGTGGTGGTCGTCGTCCCGTCGCCGCGCGGCCGTTCCGTCCTGCACGACAAGATCGTCTCGAACATCCAGGAGATCCGGGCGCGGGGGGCGCGGACCATCGTCATCGCGGAGGAGGGCGACGACGCGGTCGTGCCGTACGCCGACCACCTGATCCGCATCCCGGCGACCCCGACGCTGCTGCAGCCGCTGGTGGCTACGGTCCCGCTCCAGGTGTTCGCGTGCGAGCTGGCCACCGCGCGCGGCAACGAGGTGGACCAGCCGCGTAACCTCGCGAAGTCGGTGACCGTGGAGTGAGCGGAGCGCACGGAGCGGGTCGCCGACAATGGGACGCAGTGGTGACCGTGGAGTGAGCGAGCAGTAGGGGTAGTTGCTGTGATTGTCGGTGTGGGGATTGACGTGGCCGAGATCGCCCGGTTCGGCGCGGCGCTGGAGCGGACACCGCAGATGGCGGAGCGGCTCTTCCTCCACACCGAGTTGACGCTGCCGAGCGGCGAGCGGCGCGGAGTCGCCTCGCTCGCCGCCCGGTTCGCGGCGAAGGAGGCCCTGGCCAAGGCACTGGGCGCGCCCGGCGGCCTGCTGTGGACGGACGCCGAGGTGTACGTCGAGGACAGCGGGCAGCCCCGGCTGCGGGTGTCCGGCACCGTCGAGGCCCGGGCGCGGGCCCTCGGGGTGAAGTCCTGGCACATCTCGCTGAGCCATGACGCCGGGATCGCGTCGGCGGTGGTGATCGCCGAGGGCTGACGCCCGCCGTGTACGGCACGCTGGTGGCATGCGTACTGCTTACAGCGTGGAGACCGTACGGGCCGCCGAGCGCGAGCTGATGGCCCGTCTGCCGGAGGGCGCCCTGATGGCGCGGGCCGCGGCCGGGCTGGCCGCCGTGTGCGCGGAGCTGCTGGCCGGGATCCGGGGACGGGTCTACGGGGCCCGTGTGGTGCTGCTGGTCGGGCCCGGCGACAACGGCGGCGACGCCCTGTACGCGGGCGCGCGGCTGGCGCGGCGCGGGGCCGGGGTGACCGCGGTCCCGATGGACCCCGAACGGATGCACCCGGGCGGGCTGGCCGCGCTGCGGGCCGCCGGGGGACGGGTCGGGGACTCGGTGCCGCGGCGGGCCGACCTGGTCGTGGACGGGCTGCTCGGGATCGGCGGCCGCGGCGGGCTGCGGCCGGCCGCGGCGGCGCTGGCGGAGCGGATCCCGGCCGGGGCGGTGGTGGTCGCGGTGGACCTGCCGAGCGGGGTGGACGCGGACACCGGGGAGGTGTCCGGCCCGGCGGTGACGGCCGACGTGACGGTGACCTTCGGCGCGTACAAGCCGGGGCTGCTGACCGATCCGGGGGCTTCGCGGGTGGGCGCGGTGCGGCTGGTGGACATCGGGCTGGACTTCGGGGACCGCGCCGTCGCGATGGAGGCGCTGCAACACGCCGACGTGGCGCGGCTGCTGCCGGTGCCGACGGCGTCGAGCGACAAGTACCGGCGGGGCGTCGTCGGGGTCGTCGCCGGGTCGGAGCAGTACCCGGGCGCGGCGGTGCTCGCCGTGGCGGGGGCCCTGCGGGGCGGTGCGGGCGCGGTGCGGTACGTGGGGCCGGCGGCGGAGGCCGTGCTGGCGCGTTTCCCCGAGGTGCTGGTGGGCCGGGGCCGGGTGCAGTCCTGGGTGGTCGGTCCGGGGCTGGGCGCGGGGCGCGAGGCGGAGGTCGGGCGGGCCCTTGCGGACGCCGACGTGCCGGTGCTGGTCGACGCCGACGGGCTGCGCGGGCTGGACGCCGAGGTGGTGCGGGGGCGCCGGGCCGCGACGCTGCTGACCCCGCACGCGGGGGAGGCGGCGGCGCTGCTGGGGGCGCCGCGGGAGGCGGTGGAGGCCGGGCGGCTGGGCGCCGTACGGGAGTTGGCGGGCCGGTACGGGGCGGCGGTGCTGCT
>NZ_JZWV01000004.1 GCF_000966975.1 Streptomyces katrae
GTACGGGGCGGCGGTGCTGCTGAAGGGGGCCACGACGCTGGTCGCCCCCGGCGGGGGCGGGGCCGTACGGGTGAACCCGACGGGGACGCCGTGGCTGGCCACCGCCGGGAGCGGGGACGTGCTGTCGGGGCTGGCGGGGGCGCTGCTCGCCGGGGGGCTCGGCGGGGTGGACGCGGGGGCCGTAGCGGCCTATCTGCACGGGCTCGCGGGGCGGTTCGCGGCCGGTGGGGCGCCGGTGGTGGCGCAGGAGGTGGCCGGTGCGCTACCGGAGGCCTGGCGGTCCGTTACCGGCTAGGCCCGGCGGGGTGGGGGCCTGCGCGGGGCCTTCTCCCCGCCCCGCCCTTTCT
>NZ_JZWV01000005.1 GCF_000966975.1 Streptomyces katrae
TTCTCCGTTTCCCCCCAGTTACCGCTGGGAGGTGCCCCCAGGCGGGGCTGGAAGGAACGCGGGCGGGGCCATAAGGGGGCGAACCGTGCCGGATCACCGGCGCGTGCTGGTTCTGAGAGACTGTGGGCGATGAACGAGACACCGAGGCGCGTGTACGCCGAGATCGATCTTGATGCCGTACGGGCCAACGTGCGTGCCCTGCGGGCGCGGGCGCCCCGGGCCGAGCTGATGGCCGTCGTCAAGTCGAACGCCTGTGGGCACGGCGCCCTCCCGTGCGCCCGGGCGGCCCAGGAGGCCGGGGCCACCTGGCTCGGTACCGCCACCCCCGAGGAGGCGCTGGAGCTGCGTGCCGCCGGGATCCGGGGGCGGATCCTGTGCTGGCTGTGGACCCCCGGCGGGCCCTGGCGGGAGGCCGTCGAGGCCGACATCGACGTGTCCGTCAGCGGGATGTGGGCCCTGGAGGAGGTCCGCGCCGCCGCCCGCGCGGCCGGCCGCACCGCCCGTATCCAGCTCAAGGTCGACACCGGC
>NZ_JZWV01000006.1 GCF_000966975.1 Streptomyces katrae
CCCGTATCCAGCTCAAGGCCGACACCGGCCTCGGCCGCAACGGCTGCCAGCCCGCCGACTGGGCCGAACTCGTCGGCGCGGCCGTCGCCGCCCAGGCCGAGGGCACCGTCCAGGTCACCGGCGTCTGGTCGCACTTCGCCTGCGCCGACGAACCCGGGCACCCCTCCATCCGGCTCCAGCTCGACGCCTTCCGCGACATGCTGGCCTACGCGGAGAAGGAGGGCGTGGACCCCGAGGTCCGGCACATCGCCAACTCGCCGGCCACCCTCACCCTCCCCGAGACCCACTTCGACCTCGTCCGCACCGGCCTGGCCGTCTACGGCGTCTCGCCCTCCCCCGAGCTCGGCACCCCCGCCCAGCTCGGCCTGCGGCCCGCGATGACCCTCAGGGCCTCCCTCGCGCTGGTCAAGACCGTCCCCGCCGGCCACGGCGTGAGCTACGGCCACCACTACACGACCGGTTCCGAGACGCACCTCGCGCTCGTCCCCGCCGGCTACGCCGACGGCATCCCGCGCAACGCCTCCGGCCGCGGGCCCGTGCTCGTCGCGGGGAAGATCCGGCAGGCCGCCGGGCGGATCGCCATGGACCAGTTCGTCGTCGACCTCGGCGAGGACCTCGCCGAGGCGGGCGACGAGGTCGTCATCCTCGGCGACGCCGAGCGCGGCGAGCCGACCGCCGAGGACTGGGCTCAAGCGGCGCATACGATCGCCTATGAGATCGTCACCCGTATCGGAGGTCGGGTGCCCCGGGTCTACCTCGGCGGCTGAGGCTCAGTGAGGACGGCGACGTCGTGAGCGAGAACTGGCGCAAGGCCGGCTGGGCCGGCGCCGCCATCGGTGTCATAGCGGCGGGCGCCGCGGCCGGTGTCGCCGTCGAACGGATCACCGTGGGCCGCGGCATCCGCCGCAAGGCGCGCCTCGCGCTGGACGCCGCCGGGGACTACGGCTCCCTGCGCGGCACCGAGGGCACCTGCCGCGCCGAGGACGGCACCGAGCTCTACTACGAGGTCGACGAGGTGGAGGAGGCGGCCGCCGGCGGTGCCAAGCGCCGGCTGCGCCGCAAGGGCGCGGCCCCGGCCACCGTCGTGTTCTGCCACGGCTACTGCCTCAGCCAGGACTCCTGGCACTTCCAGCGCGCCGCCCTGCGCGGAGTCGTCCGCTCCGTCCACTGGGACCAGCGCAGCCACGGCCGCAGCGCCCGCGGCCTCGCCCAGGCCGACGGCGAACCCGTCACCATCGACCAGCTCGGCCGCGACCTGAAGGCCGTCATCGACGCCGCCGCGCCCGAGGGCCCGCTCGTCCTCGTCGGTCACTCCATGGGCGGCATGACCGTCATGGCCCTCGCCGAACAGTTCCCGGAGCTGGTGCGCGACCGCGTGCTCGGGGTGGCCCTGGTCGGGACCTCCAGCGGGCGGCTCGACGAGGTCACCTACGGGCTGCCGTCCATCGGGCAGGGCGCCGTGCGGCGCCTCCTGCCCGGCGTGCTCAAGGCCCTCGGCTCCCAGGTGGAGCTGGTGGAGAAGGGCCGCCGGGCCACCGCCGACCTCTTCGCCGGCATGATCAAGCTCTACTCGTTCGGCTCCCGCGACGTCGACCCCGGCGTGGCGCGCTTCGCCGAGCGGCTGATCGAGGCCACCCCGATCGACGTGGTCGCCGAGTTCTACCCGGCCTTCCAGACCCACGACAAGAGCGCCGCCCTCCAGCGGTTCGCCGGCCTGCCGGTCACCGTCGTCGCCGGGGACCGGGACATGATCATCCCGCCCGGGCACAGCGTGGCGATCAAGGAGGAGCTGCCGGCCGCCGAGCTGGTGGTCCTGGAGGAGACCGGCCACCTGATGATGCTGGAGCGCCCCGAGATCGTGACGGAGCTGCTCACCGGCCTGCTGGCCCGCGCCGGAGCCGTCCCGGCACCGACTAACGTTGGGGCGCATGGAAGACGTACAGCGGGAAGCGCCGCGCAGCCCGGCCGCTGAGGCCCTGGCCGAGGCCGCCGCCGAAACCCTGATCACCGTCGACTCGCCCGCCTCCATGCAGGAGCTGGGCCGCCGGATCGCCGGCCTCCTGCGCCCCGGCGACCTGGTCCTGCTGACCGGTGAGCTCGGCGCGGGCAAGACCACCCTGACCCGGGGCCTGGGGGAGGGGCTGGGCGTGCGCGGGGCCGTGACCTCGCCGACCTTCGTGATCGCCCGGGTGCACCCGTCCCTGGGCGACGGGCCGCCGCTGGTGCACGTGGACGCGTACCGGCTGGGCGGCGGGCTGGACGAGATGGAGGACCTGGACCTCGACGTCTCGCTGCCCGAGTCCGTGGTCGTCGTGGAGTGGGGCGACGGCAAGGTGGAGGAGCTCTCCGACGACCGGCTGCACGTGGTCATCGGCCGGGCGGTCGGCCACGAGGAGGTCCTCGACGACGTGCGCGAGGTCGCCCTGCGCGGCGTCGGCGCACGCTGGGCGCAGGCCGCGCCGGAGCTGGCGCGGCTCTCGCCGGCGTAGGCCGTCTCTTCCGGATCTTGCCTGACCCGCGCCGCCCGGCAC
>NZ_JZWV01000007.1 GCF_000966975.1 Streptomyces katrae
CCCAGCGGTAGCTGGGGGAGCAAGATCCGAAAGAGACGACCTAGCCGTTTCGGCCGGTCCGCCGACGGGGTACCGACAAGTCGTCGGGAAAACGTTGCGCCGGTGCGGGCTCGCGTGATGACATGGTGGCGAGCGCTGGTTAGGTCTACCTAAGTGCAGCGCCCCGGGGTCTCAGGAGGCAGCCATGTCGGCAGCAGGAGCAGAGCGAGCGCCCGTCGTGTCCATGCGGGCCCTGCTCGCGGCGGGCGTGGCCGCCACCGCGGTGTCCACGCCGCCCGCGCGCTCGGAGCCGGGCCCGCCGGACCCCGAGGCCGAGGGCGCGGCGGACACGGAACAGGCCGCCTCCGCGGAGCCGGAAGCGGCCTGACGCGCGGAGGGGGAAGCGGCCCGACGCCTACGAGACCCCGCGCGCGGTCCTCCGTACGGGTGAAAAATCTGCCCGGCAGGGCGGCATGCGTCCCTCGCCCTACGGGACGACGACGACCTTCGAGTTGTACAGCGCGAAGGCCCACATGGCGTCGCCGTCCGCGCGCGACATCCGGATGCCGCCCGTCTTCTTCCCCGGGTCCGGCTGCGGCAGGGCGCCGTCCACACGGGCGCTGAAGCCGATGCCGATGCCCTCGGTGCTGCTGGCGAACCGGACGACGTGCTCGATCGGCACCCCGTCCGAGCCGGTGACCGTGCCCGCCCGCGAGTTGACGAGGTAGGTGCCGGGCGCCGGGTGCACCGTGCTCGGCACCACCGTGAACGTCTTCGGCTCCTTGCCGTCCTCCGTGACCAGCCACACCCGCTTCTGGGACACCGAGTACACGACCCGCTGCCCGCTCCCCGACTCGGCCGGCAGCGTCGCCGGCTTCGCCGGGCCCTGCTGCGCCGGAGCCGGGTTCTGCGGGTTCGCCGGGGCCTGCGCGGCCGGCTTCGCGGGAGCGGTCGCATGGGCCTGGTAGCCGAGGAAGCCGATCGCGGCGATCGCCGCGGCGGTGAGCCCGGCCACGATTCCCGAGCTGCTGCTTGCCACCTTGCTCCTACCTCTCCGCGCCCGCGCGTACTGGTTCCCGTACCGGTTCCTGCCGGCGTCGCCGCGCGCCGCGGCTCCGCAGCCGCTCCGGCGCCACGTCGTACTCCCGGTCGAAAGGTAGCAGCCGGGCCCCGCTCCGACCGGCCGCAAGGCCCGGCCGCCGGGGAGTCGTAGGCTGTTCGCGTGCTCTTGCTCGCCGTAGATACCGCCACGCCCGCCGTCACCGTCGCCCTGCACGACGGGGAGTCCGTCCTGGCCCAGTCCCACCAGGTCGACGCCCGCCGCCACGGGGAGCTCCTGCTGCCCTCCGTGGACCGCGTCCTCGCCGAGGCCGGGGTGAAGCTCGAAGCCCTCACCGGCATCGTCGTCGGCGTCGGCCCCGGCCCCTACACCGGGCTGCGCGTCGGCCTGGTCACCGCCTCCACCTTCGCCTCCGTCCTCGGCATCCCCGTGCACGGCCTGTGCACCCTCGACGGGCTCGCCTACGCCGCGGGCACCGCCGGGATCGAAGGCCCCTTCACCGTCGCCACCGACGCGCGGCGCAAGGAGGTCTACTGGGCGCGCTACGAGGACCCCCGCACCCGCGTCGGAGAGCCCGCCGTGGACCGCCCGGCCGACATCGCCGAGCAGGTCGCCGGCCTCCCGGCGGTCGGCCAGGGCGCCCGGCTGTACCCGGAGGTCTTCACCGACGCCCGCGACCCCGAGCACCAGTCGGCCGCCGCCCTGGCCGCCCTGGCCGCCGAACGCCTCGCGGCGGGGGGCCCGTTCGAGAACGCCGACGGCGTCCCGCCGGCCCCGCTCTACCTGCGCCGCCCCGACGCCCAGGTGCCGAAGAACTACAAGGTGGTCACCCCGCAGTGACGGCCCCGACCGCAGTGCTCCGCGAGATGCGCTGGTGGGACATCGCACCGGTGCTGGAACTGGAGCACGAGCTCTTCCCCGAGGACGCCTGGTCCGCCGGGATGTTCTGGTCCGAACTCGCCCACGCGCGCGGCCCGCACGCCAGCCGCCGCTACGTCGTCGCCGAGCTCCCTCCTGACAGCGGCTCCGCCGCGGGCTCCTCCGGCCGCCTGGTCGGCTACGCGGGCCTCGCGGCCTCCGGCGACCTGGGCGACGTGCAGACCATCGCGGCCGCCAAGGACCAGTGGGGCACCGGACTCGGCGCCCGGCTGCTCACCGAGCTGCTGCGCGCCGCGACCGACTTCGAGTGCGCGGAGGTGCTGCTGGAGGTCCGGGTCGACAACACCCGCGCCCAGCGGCTCTACGAGCGCTTCGGCTTCGAGCCGATCGGCTTCCGGCGGGGCTACTACCAGCCGGGGAACGTCGACGCGCTGGTGATGCGTCTGACGGACCCGGCCCGGACGGCCGAACCGGCCGCCTCCGCCACCTCGACCCCCGAGAACCCCGAGACTCCCGAGACCCCCGAACACCCTGAGAGCAGTGAGACCCATGGCTGACGAACCGCTCGTCCTCGGCATCGAGACCTCCTGCGACGAGACCGGCGTCGGCATCGTCCGCGGCACCGCCCTGCTCGCCGACGCGGTCGCCTCCAGCGTCGACGAGCACGCCCGCTTCGGCGGGGTCGTGCCCGAGGTCGCCTCCCGGGCCCACCTCGAAGCGATGGTCCCGACCATCGAGCGCGCCCTGAAGGAAGCCGGTGTGACCGCCCGCGACCTCGACGGCATCGCCGTCACCGCCGGCCCCGGCCTCGCGGGCGCCCTGCTCGTCGGCGTCTCGGCGGCCAAGGCCTACGCGTACGCGCTGGGCAAGCCGCTCTACGGCGTCAACCACCTCGCCTCCCACATCTGCGTCGACCAGCTGGAGCACGGCCCGCTGCCCGAGCCGACCATGGCCCTGCTGGTCTCCGGCGGCCACTCCTCGCTGCTCCTCGCCCCGGACATCACCAGCGATGTCCGCCCGCTCGGCGCGACCATCGACGACGCGGCCGGCGAGGCCTTCGACAAGATCGCCCGCGTGCTCCAGCTGGGCTTCCCCGGCGGGCCGGTCATCGACCGGCTGGCCAAGGAGGGCGACCCCACCGCCATCAACTTCCCGCGCGGACTGACCGGCTCCCGCGACCCGGCGTACGACTTCTCCTTCTCCGGCCTCAAGACGGCCGTGGCCCGCTGGATCGAGGCGAAGCGGAACGCGGGCGAGGAGGTGCCGGTGCGCGACGTGGCGGCCTCCTTCCAGGAGGCCGTGGTGGACGTGCTCACGCGCAAGGCGATCCGCGCGTGCAAGGACGAGGGCGTGGACCACCTGATGATCGGCGGCGGTGTGGCGGCCAACTCCCGGCTGCGCTCGCTGGCGCAGGAGCGGTGCGACGACGCGGGGATCATCCTGCGCGTACCGCGGCCCAAGCTGTGCACGGACAACGGCGCGATGGTCGCGGCCCTGGGCGCGGAGATGGTCAAGCGGAACCGCCCTGCCTCGGACTGGGACCTGTCGGCGGACTCCTCCCTCCCGGTGACGGACCCCCACGTCCCGGGCACGTCCCACGACCACGACCACGAGCACGGCCACGGTGGCCACTCCCACTCCCACGACCACGTGCACGAGCTCAGCAAGGACAACCTGTACTCGTGAACACCGTCGTCGCGCTGATGTGGGAGGCCCGGGCCGTCGAGGGCCGGGGCAACGAACTGCTGGAGTGGGCGCGCTCCCAGGTCCTGGCCCGGGAGCCGCTGCGCCGCGAGGTGCTGCGCGCCGCGCAGGACCGGGTACTCGTGATCACCTGGTGGGAGGTCCCCCAGGGCGGCCCGGCGGCGGAACTGCCCGAGCTGCCGGAGCCCGCGGCGGACCTGATCACCCGGGCGGTCCACCGCTGGCGGTTCGAATCCGTCGAGGTCACGCACGGCGGCTGAGCGGGGGTCGAGGAGCGCTGCGGTGAAGCTCCACGGGGCGCCGCTAGGGTCATGCGCATGTCTAGCCGCCGTGACCTGCCGCCCCCGCCGCCGCCCGCGCACCTGCGCGAGTGGCTGGACGAGGCCGTCGTACGGGCCGACCGCGCGCGCTTCCTCGCGGACCTGAGCCGCCGCAGCCTGGGCCTGGGGCGGCTGGCGCTGCTGTGGGTGCTGACGGCGGTCTTCGCGGTGGGCTGGACCTTCCTGAGCATGGCCGTGCTGACCTTCGAGTCCGCGGCCGGGCCGGAACGCCTCTTCGGGGCCGTCTTGCTGGTGCCGGCCGGCCGCCACTTCGTACGGGGCGCCCGGCAGGAACGCCGGGTGCACCGGCTCCTGTGCGCCTGGGCCGTCGCGGACCGCGGCCCCGGAGCGGACACGGGGCTGCGCGCACCGGTCCGGAGCCTGGTGTGGCTGGTGGCCTCACTGGCCCTGGGCGCCCTCGGCCTCTGGACGGCCTTCACCGCGGCGGCGGGCGCCGGGCCGGACACGGACTCGGTCGGGTGGATCGCGTACTTCATGGGCCTCGGCCTGATCCTGTGGATCACCGCCCTCCTGGGCCTGGCCAAGGCCGCCACCCACTACAGCTGGTCCCTCCGCGCCCGCGCGGCACACCCGAAGCCCACCCACCAGCCCCACTCCCGCCCGGCGAACTCCCGCCTCGCCGGCGTGTGAGACGGGTCTGTGTTTGGTCACCGGGACCGGCCGAACTCCGGCCTCCGCCGGGGTGTGAGACAGGTCTGCCCTTCGCCACCGGGGCTGGCCAAACTCCAGCCTCCGTCGGCGTGTGAGACGGGTCTGTCCTTGGCCCCCGGGGCCGGTCAAAAACCAGCCCCGCCTGGGGGCCCCTCCCAGCGGTAGCTGGGGGA
>NZ_JZWV01000008.1 GCF_000966975.1 Streptomyces katrae
GGGGGATTTTGAGGCGCGGGGTCCGGGGCGGAGCCCCGACAGCCCGGGCGCAGCCCGGGGCCGCTTGCGCAACGGCGCCGCACCCGGCCGAACGCGCGGGGTCCGGGGCAGCGCCCCGGGAGGCCCTAGGCCACCGGCGAGCCGATCAGCATCGCCGGCGCCCCCGCCACCCGCGTCAGGAACACCGTCGCGGAATTCGGCCCCGCCGGCTTCACCTTCCGCCGCAACTCCTCCGGCTCGATCGCAGACCCCCGCTTCTTCACCGTGAGCACCCCCACCTCCCGCTCCCGCAGCAGCGCCTTCAGCTTCTTCAGCCCGAACGGCAGTACGTCCGTGATCTCGTAGGCCGTCGCGTACGGCGTGTCCCGCAGCTCGTCGGCCGTGACGTACGCGATCGTCGGATCGATCAGCCGCCCGCCCAGCTGCGCCGCCACCTCCGCGACCAGGTGCGCCCGGATCACCGCCCCGTCCGGCTCGTACAGCCAGCGCCCCACCGGCCCCGCCTCCGGATCCGGCAGCGGTTCGGCGGTGCCGAGGCCGACCGGCCCCGGCAGCAGGGTGGCCCGTACCGTGCCAGGGGCGGTGCCGAACCACAGCACGGCCTCCTTCACGTCCCCGTGGTCCGAGATCCACTCCGCCTCGGCCTCCGCCGGAACCGCCTCGTGCGGGATCCCGGGAGCGATCTTGATGGCCGCGTACTTCGCCGTCCGCGCCGCCTCCACCGCCCAGGACAGCGGGGGTGAGTACGCCTCGGGGTCGAAGATCCGCCCGCGGCCTCCGCGCCGCGCCGGGTCGATGAAGACGGCGTCGTACGAGGAGACGTCGACCGTCGTCACGTCCGCCTCCCGGACCTCGATCAGGTCCGCCAGCCCCAGCGCCTCCGCGTTGGCCCGCGCCACGGCCACCGTCAGCGGGTCGAGGTCCACCGCCAGTACCCGGATCCCGCGCCGCGCCAGGGCCAGCGCGTCCCCGCCGATTCCGCAGCACAGGTCCGCGACGCTGCGTACGCCCAGCCCGGCGAGCCGCTCGGCCCGGTACGAGGCCACCGACGCGCGGGTCGCCATCTCCCCGCCGCCGGGGGTGAAGAACATCCGGAACGCGTCCTCGGCCCCGAACTTCGCCACCGCCCGCTGCCGCAGCCGGGCCTGCCCCAGCGCGGCCGACACCAGCGCGGCGGGGTGCTCGCGGCGCAGCCGGGTGGCGACGGCCAGCTCCTGGGCGGGGTCGTAGTCGCGGAGCGAGTCGAGGAGGGCGCGCCCCTCGGGGGTGAGGAGCGCGGCGAAGTCTTCGGGAGTCACGGCTCCATTGTCGGCCAGTCGGTGGAAGGGGGGACCGCGGCCGTGGTGTCGACCGGTGAGCCGGGCCGTGTGGTGCAAGGATCCGCTGCTATGCAGCTAGTACGACAAAAGGGAAATCCCACGCAGTTTGGTCACCGGTCCGCGGCACGCCCGCGCGGCCGGTACGGGGTGGCCGCGGCCGCGCTGCTGGTCGCCGCCCTGGGCACGGGGTGCGGCGCCGCGGACCCGGGTACGCCGGTCAAGGGCAAGCCGGGCCAGGCCGCCGCCGAGGCCGGCTCCGGCGCGGCCGGCGCCCTCGCCAACTCCGCCGAGCAGCTCAAGGCGGCCCAGGCGGCCCGCGCCGCCATGGCGAAGAAGTGGGGGCTGGCCAAGACCCCGCTCATGGCCCCCGCCGGGCCGAAGACGAAGCCCGAGATCACCACCCGCGAGGGCTTCGAGGTCGAGGGGCAGGACGAGCTGCCCCCGGTCTTCACCACCGTCCCGACCGAGGACAAGGTCGTCTTCCTGACCGTCGACGACGGGGCCGAGAAGGACCCCGAGTTCATCCGGATGATGCAGGAGCTGAAGATCCCGTACACGGCGTTCCTCAGCGACTACCTCGTGCGGGACAACTACCCGTACTTCAAGGAGATGCAGGCGGCCGGCGTCACCCTGAACAACCACACCCTCAACCACCGCTACATGCCCGGCCTCAACTACGAGCAGCAGCGCGAGGAGATCTGCGGGCAGCAGGACACCATCCAGAAGCAGTTCGGCAAGCGGCCCCAGCTCTTCCGGCCCCCGTACGGCAACTACAACCAGGACACGCTGCGCGCGGCGAAGTCCTGCGGCATCAAGGCGGTTCCCCTGTGGAATGCGGAGGCCTTCCCGAACCGGATGGACTACCGTGAATGGGACAGGGACCTGCACCCCGGGGACATCATCCTCACGCACTTCCGGGGTCGTGAGGACTGGAAGGGCACGATGCCTGACATGATCCGTCATGTCATGAAGACCGTCACGGACAAGGGGTACGCCGTGGCCCGCCTGGAGGATTACCTGTGAAGTACGCGCGCCGGCTGGTAGCCGGGACGCTGACGGCCGGCGCGCTCGCGCTGTCCCTGTCGGGATGCGGGAACAGCGTGGATCCCATCGAGAGACTGGGCCGCAAGGCCACGCAGACGGGGGGCCCGTCGGCCTCCCCGTCCGCCAAGGCCTCTGCGGCCGCCTCCGCCCAGGCGGGCACCCCGGGGGACGAGGCGTACCGCAAGTGGGGGCTGACCGCCCCGCTGCAGTACGCCCCCAAGCCCGCGCAGAAGCCCCAACTCCCCAAGCCGGCGGGGCCGGGCAAGCCGGTGGTGGTGGACCGAATACCCGTGGCGCCGAACGACAAGGTCGTCTTCCTGACCTTCGACGACGGCGCGGAGAAGGACCCCGAGTTCCTGAGGATGGCGGCCGACCTGAAGCTGCCGATCAGCATGTTCCTGACCGACAACGTGGCTTCGTCGGACTACGGCTACTTCGAGAAGCTCCGCGACAACGGCTCGAACAGCACGGTGAACAACCACACCCTGACGCACCCCAACATGCGCACGCTGTCGTTCGCGGCGCAGAAGAACGAGATATGCGGGCAGCAGGAGCGCCTGCAGAAGCGCTTCGGCAAGCGGCCTGTTCTGTTCCGCCCGCCGTTCGGCAACTACAACGACGACACCCTGAAGGCCGCCTCGGAGTGCGGCATCAACACGGTCGTGCTGTGGCGGGCGTCGATGCAGATAAACGACTTCCAGTACGCCGAGGGCTCGGCCCTCAAGCCCGGCGACATCGTCCTGGCCCACTTCCGGGGCCCGTCGGAGCTCAAGGGCGCGACGGAGATCCACATGGTGACGAAGATGCTCCAGCACATACAGGAACAGGGGTACCAGGTGGGTCGGCTGGAGGACTACCTGTAGGGCGGGGGCTGGACGGTGTGGCGGGGTCGGGGGAGGGCGGTGCCTCCCCGGGCGGTCTCAGGGAGGGGTTGGGG
>NZ_JZWV01000076.1 GCF_000966975.1 Streptomyces katrae
GGGCAGGGGTGGCCGGGGCCTTGCGTACGGCCGGGGCCGCCGCCGGGGCGGAGCCCGGGGAGGGGGTGCGGGCGGCGCTGGGCGCGCTGGCCCTGCGGGTGGCGCCGGGGAGCGCCGCTACGGCCACCGACGCCCTGGGCGGCACCCATCTGGCCGCCTACGCGGTCGGGGGCGGGCAGGTGCTGGTCCTGGCCACCCCGGGGCGGGCCCCCGGGGACCACACCATCGCCTCGGTCGCCGCCGTCCTGCTGACCCTGCTCACGGCCGGCGGCCCCGCCGGCGCGGAGGCGGCCGCGCTGACCCGCCTCCTGCTGGACGGCGACCCGGCGGCCGCCCTCACCCCGGGCCCCTGGTACGCCGTCCACGCCCGGGGCGGCGGGGACCCGCACGCCCTCGGGGCGGCGCTGGGCACCGTACTGCTGGACCCGCACGGGGACGGCGTACGCCTCCTCACCGACCGGGAGCCCGGCCCGCAGCCGGGGTGGCGGCTCGGGGTCAGCGCCCCGGCCGGGCCGGACGCCCTGGCCACAGCCGGGGCCCAGGCCCGCCGGGCCCTGTCCCGCGCCGAGGCCTCCCGCATCCCGCTGGCCCGCCACAGCGACCCCGGCTTCACGGGCCTGGTCGGCGAGACCGAGGCCCGCGCCCACGCCGAGGCGCTGCTCCTGCCCCTCTCCCCCGCGCTGCGGGAGACCCTGCACGCCTGGCTGTCCCACCACGGCAGCTGGGACCGCACCGCGGCGGCACTGGGGGTCCACCGGAACACGGTCCGCCAGCGGATCGCCCGTTGCGCGGCCCTGCTGGGCGAGGCCGACCTGGACGACGCGGACACCCGGATGGAGCTGTGGTTCGCCCTGCGGTGGCTCGGTCCGGCAGCGGACCGGTCGGGCGGGGGCCACGGCTGACGGCGGCCCGGCCCGGGGGCCTACGGTGCCGGCGTCAGCGTGCAGCGGCCGTCTTCGCAGGTGCGCTGGAGGCGGCCCCTGGAGAGGGTCTGGGCCAGGCCGACCGCCCAGCACATCGGGCAGCCGCGCAGGGCGAGGAGGCCGGCGGGGAGGAGGGCCAGGCTGACCGGCCAGGCGTACGGGAGGAGTACGGCGGCCAGGGCCAGTGAGCCGAAGCCGAGCGCGCCGCGCACCAGGTGCCGGGGCAGGGTGGCGCTCGCGAAGTCGGGGCGGGGGGCGGTCTTCGCCGGGGTCATCGTCCGTTCCTTCCGGGGGCCGGGTCGGGTGGGGTGAGGAGGGTGGTGCGGACCGTCGCGCGGGCCCGGTGGAGACGGGACTTCATCGCCGCCGTGCTGAGGCCCAGCGCGTCGGCGACCATGCGGCCGCTGTGGCCCTGGACGTCGCGCATGATCAGCACCCGCCGCTGGTCGGGCGGCAGGGCCGCGACCGCCGCCGCCACCCGGCCCGCCTCCAGGCGGCGCAGTGCCTCGTCCTCGGCCGAGTCCACGGCCGTTTCGGGTGGCGGGGGGTGGTCCCGGTCGCGGACCACGGCCCGGGCGCGCCGCAGGCACTCGTTGCGGACGATGCGGAACATCCACGAGGCCAGTGCGCCGGAGGCCCGCAGCATCCCGATCTTGCGGTAGAGGATGATCAGGGCTTCCTGGGCCGCGTCCTCGGCGTCCTCCGGGGTCGCGCAGAGGGAGCGGGCGAAGCGCCGTACGTTCGGGTGCGAGCCCGAGACCAGCGCGGCGATCGAGGCCGTGTCACCGCGCTGGGCCTCGGTGATCAGCTGTTCGCCGGGCCAGGACCGCTCAGCCACGCGAGCGCGCCCGCTTCAGGACGAACACGCACGTGCAGAGCAGCACCGCTCCCGCCGCGATGGCGATACCGACGATCATGACGACCTCCAGGTGGTCCGTTCCGTACCGGCGTCCGTCGCGGTACGGGGATAAGAGGCGCCGGCCCCCGGAAAGGATTCAGCACCGGGGGGCCGAGTCTGGACAGGATCGACAACCCGCCGGTAACTTAGCTATGAGCAAGCGCTTAGACATGGGCGGCGGACCGCCGCGACGAAGGGAGCCGGCCGTGCGCCGTACGGTGTTCAACGAGGACCACGAGGCGTTCCGCGAGACCCTCCGCGCCTTCATCGAGGCCGAGGTCGTCCCGGTCTACGACGAGTGGTTCCAGGCCGGCCAGGCGCCGCGCGACTTCTACTACAAGCTCGGCGAGCTGGGCATCTTCGGCATCAACGTCCCCGAGGAGTTCGGCGGAGCGGGCCTGGACACCCACAAGTTCGAGGCCGTCCTGTACGAGGAGACCTCCCGCGCGGGCGTGAACTTCGGCGGCTCCGGCGTGCACGTGCTGCTCGCCCTGCCCTACATCAAGATGCTCGCCACCGACGAGCAGAAGAAGCGTTTCCTGCCGAAGTTCGTCTCCGGTGAGGAGATGTGGGCGCTGGCCATGACCGAGCCGGGCACCGGTTCGGACGTCGCGGGCATGAAGACCACCGCGAAGCTCTCCGAGGACGGCACGCACTACGTCCTCAACGGCTCCAAGACCTTCATCACCGGTGGCGTCCACGCCGACCGCGTGATCGTCTGCGCCCGCACTTCCGCCCCGAGCGAGGACGACCGCCGCTTCGGCATCTCCCTGTTCGCCGTGGACACCAAGTCCGAGGGCTACTCGATCGGCCGCAAGCTCGACAAGCTGGGCCTGAAGACCTCCGACACCGCCGAGCTGGCCTTCGTCGACGTCAAGGTGCCGGTCGAGGACCTGCTCGGCGAGGAGGGGAAGGGCTTCTACTACCTGGGCCACAACCTGGCCTCCGAGCGCTGGGGCATCGCCTTCGGCGCGTACGCCCAGGCCGCCGCGGCCGTCCGGTTCGCCCAGCAGTACGTCACCGACCGCACGGTCTTCGGCAAGCCGGTCGCGCACTTCCAGAACACCAAGTTCGAGCTGGCCGCCTGCCAGGCCGAGGTGGACGCCGCCCAGGCGGTCGCCGACCGCGCGCTGGAGGCCCTGGACGCGGGCGAGCTGACGCCGGCCGAGGCCGCCTCCGCGAAGCTGTTCTGCACCGAGGTCGCGCACCGCGTGATCGACCGCTGCCTCCAGCTGCACGGCGGCTACGGCTACATGAACGAGTACCCGATCGCCCGCCTGTACGCGGACAACCGCGTCAACCGCATCTACGGCGGCACCAGCGAGATCATGAAGTCGATCATCGCCAAGTCGATGGGTCTGTAAGTCCCCTTGAACGGAGCGCTCGGCGATCTCCTCGATCTGCTCGACCTGGAGCAGATCGAGGAGAACATCTTCCGCGGGACCAGCCGCACCTCCCTGGTCCCGCGCGTCTTCGGCGGACAGGTCGCGGCCCAGGCACTGGTCGCGGCCGGCCGCACCGTGCCCGCGGACCGTACGGCGCACTCGCTGCACTCGTACTTCCTGCGCACCGGTGACGCGGGCGCGCCCATCGTCTACACGGTGGACCGGATCCGCGACGGGCGCTCCTTCACCACCCGGCGGGTCGTCGCCGTGCAGCACGGGCAGCCGATCTTCCACCTGTCGGCCTCCTTCCAGGTGTACGAGGAGGGGCTGGACCACCAGGCCACGATGCCCTCCGCACCCGACCCGGAGACCCTGCCGACGGCCGCCGAGGCCCTGCCCGCCTACCGGGACCTGTTCCGGGACCCGGGCACGGTGGAGCGGCTGCTGGAGGCGCGCGGCGCGGTGGACCTGCGGTACGCGACGACGCCGCCGTGGGGGTCCATCGGGGAGCCGGTGGAGCCGCGTTCGCAGGTGTGGTTCCGTACGGCCGGCAAGCTCGACAGCGCCGATCCGCTGCTGCACACGTGCCTGGCCACGTACGTCTCGGACATGACCCTGCTGGACTCGGTGCTGCTGGCGCACGGGCGCGGCGGCTGGGCGGTGGGCGACGTGGTCGGGGCCTCGCTGGACCACGCGATGTGGTTCCACCGGCCGCTGCGGGCGGACGAGTGGCTGCTGTACGACCAGGACTCGCCGACCTCGCACGGCGGACGGGGCCTGGGACAGGCCCGGATCTGGACCCAGGACGGCCGGCTGGCCGTCACCGTGATCCAGGAGGGCGTGGTCCGCGTACCGCGAGGGTGACGGCCGCCGCCACGGCCGCGAGGGTCGCGGCGCAGAGCACGGCCAGGCCGGGGTTCACATAGCCGGGGACCATGTCGTGGTGGGCGTCGCAGGTGCTCGACAGCGGCAGGAGCGATTCCCTGGCCTCCCCCGGCACGTAGCCGGCTCCCTCGAAGAACTCGCAGGTCTTGTCCCTGCGCAGGCCTCCTCCCAGGACGTGGAAGAGGCCCCAGGCGTAGAGGGTGCAGGTGGCGAGGAAGAGGGTGACGGCCGCCCGCGCCCAGCGGGTCGCGCCCGTCGCCCGGAGCACGGAGCGGATCCGCACGGTGAAGACGACCAGCAGGATCAGGCCGACGATGATGATCATGTGATCACCGTACGGCTGCCGCCGCACACGCCTCCCCGCTACCCCTTGGGGCGGGCCTTCAGCTTGGCCCAGACCGCCTCCAGGGCGGCGATGTCGGCGTCGTCCAGCAGGTCGTCGAAGACCTCGGCGAGGGCCTCGCGTCGGGTGGCGTCGGCCTCGGCGTAGGTGCGGCGGCCGGCTTCGGTGAGGGCGATGCCGACCGAGCGGGCGTCGGTCGGGGAGGGTATCCGCTCGACGAGCCCGCGGGCCTGGAGCGAGTCGGCGACGCGCGAGACCTGGCTGCGGCTGAGCAGGGTCCTGGCGCCCAGCTCCGAGGGGGCCACCGGCTCCTGCTGCACGCTCAGCCACAGCATCACCTCGAACCACGACAACGGCAGGTCGTGGCGGCGCGTGAGCGCCTGGTCGACCCGGGCGGTGAGGGTGGTGCCGGCCCAGACCAGACCGTAGAAGGCGTGGTCACGGGGGGTGAGGCCGTCCAGGTTGAGGTTCGCGTGCGCCATGGGGAAAGGGTACCGGGTTGCGTGCACGTGCACACATCATTAATGTGTGTGTGCACGCACAAACCTAGGGAGCCTTCCATGACCACCACGTCCGCAAAGACCGTCCTCATCACCGGCACCTCCTCCGGCATCGGACTCGCCGCCGCGGTGGCGGCGGCACGGGCCGGCTGGCACACCGTCGCCA
>NZ_JZWV01000077.1 GCF_000966975.1 Streptomyces katrae
GGCGGCGGCACGGGGCGGCTGGCACACCGTCGCCACCATGCGCGACACCTCCCGCTCCGACGCCCTGGTCAAGGCCGCCGCCGAAGCCGGCGTCACCGGTCTCGTCCAGGTCAAGCGGCTCGACGTGACCGACGCGGACTCCGTCGCCGCCTGCGTGGCCGAGGTCGTCGCCGAACACGGCCACCTCGACGCCGTGGTGAACAACGCGGGCGCCGGCTTCGTCGGCACCGTCGAGCAGCACGGCATGGCGGAGGTGCGCTCCGTGATGGAGGTCAACTTCTTCGGCGTCGTCGAGCTCACCCGGGCCGCCCTCCCCCACCTGCGCGCCTCGGGCGGCCGGGTCATCACCGTCACCAGCGTCGGCGGCGTGGTCGGCCAGCCGTTCAACGAGTCCTACTGCGCGGCCAAGTTCGCCGTCGAGGGCTTCATGGAATCCCTCGCACCGGTCGCCGCGGCCGCGGGAGTCCAGGTCTCCGTCGTGGAACCGGGCGCCGTCTCCAGCGAGTTCGTCAACAACGTCGGACTCGACATCCCGGCCCTGCTCGCCCAGGCGGGCCCGTACGCCCCGCAGCTCCAGGGCTACATCGACCACGCCATGCGGTCCTTCGGCAGCGACACCGCACAGACCCCGGAGCAGGCGGCGGCGCCGGTCGTCGAGGCCCTGACCGCCGAGAAGATGCCGTTCCGGATCCAGACCTCCGACTGGGCGCGCACCTTCGTGGGCAGGAAGCTCACCGACCTGGACGGCTCCGCCGTCCAGACCGAGATGAGCGGCTGGCTCGGACAGTCCGCCGGCGCGGACGGCACGCCGGCCCGGACGGTCCGCTAGCTCAGGCCCGCCGCGGCCAGGAGGTAGGCCACCATCGGGTCGTAGAAGCGCGGGTCGCGGACGTGGTCGTCCAGGGGGACCGCCACCTGGAGCGTGCCCTCCGCCTCCGCGAGGAACAGGGCGGGGTCGTTGCAGTCGGCGTAGCCCACCGCGTCCAGCCCCCGCTGCGCCGCGCACCCCGCCCAGCCGTGGTCGGCGACGACCAGGTCCGGCTGCGGGCGGCCGTCCGCCGTCAGGGCGTCCAGGATCGCCGCCATCGGGGCCGGGGAGTGGGTGTGCCACAGGGTCGCGCCCCGCTCCAGGACCGCGACGTCGGCGAACTGCCACACCGAGCCCTCGTCGGCGAAGAGCCCCGCCGGGATGCGGACGATCTCGCAGCCCGCGGCGCGCAGCGCCTCGGCCGTGGCGCGGTGGACGTCCAGGAGCCCGCCCGGGTGCCCGGTGGCGAAGAGCACGCTCTGCCGGTCCAGGGCCGCCTTGCGCAGGCGGGCCGCCATCCGGTCGAGGCCCGCGACCGTCAGCTCCGGGTCGATGGTGTCCTGCCCGGTCCGGTGCGCCGGGTCGTCGACGACGCCGACGCGCTCGGCCATCACGGCCAGCACGTCCTGCTCGTCCGCCCAGCGGTCGCCCAGTTCCAGGCCCAGCCAGTAGTGCCGGTCGCCGTTGGCGAGTTTGCGGTAGTGGGAGAGGTTGTTCTCGCGCGGGGTGGCCACCTGTCCGGCGATGCGCGTGCTCACCAGATGGTCGATGAGCTGCGCGCGGCTGGGGGTCTCTATGGGCTCTGTCGGGTTCGGCATGCGGTCCATTCTGCCGCCGCCCGGCCGGATCCGTCCGCTCCGCCAAGCCTCCCTCGAGCCCCTGCCCCAAGCCCACTTCACCCCGACAGGGCCCCGAAGGCCCCGTGCGCGAGCCGGCGCAGCAGCGATTCCGTCGCCTCGCGGCCGAGCGCACCCAGGTGCGGGGTGGAGTTCAGCAGTCCGAAGACCGCGTGCACGGCGACCCGTACCTCCGCCTCCCCGACCTCGGGGTGCAGCTCGCGCACGACGGCCACCCACAGCTCGACGTACTGGCGCTGGAGCTGGCGCACGAGCTTGCGGTCCTCGTCCCGCAGCCGGTCGAGCTCCCGGTCGTGCAGGGTGATCAGCGCCCGGTCGTCCAGCGCGAAGTCGATGTGTCCCTCGACGAGGGAGGCCAGCAGCGCCCCCGGGTCCCCGGCGACCTCCTCGACGCGGCGGCGCCCGCCCGTCAGCAGGCGTTCGCTGATCCCGACGAGCAGTTCGGCGAGCATCGCGTCCTTGCCGGCGAAGTGCCGGTAGAGGCCCGGACCGCTGATGCCGACCGCGGCCCCTATCTCGTCCACGCCCACGCCGTGGAAGCCGCGCTCCGCGAAAAGCCGAGCGGCCTCGCGGAGGATCTGCTCGCGGCGGGTCGGAGTGGCAGCTCTGGTGCTCATGGGAATCCATTCTAGACAGGGCGGTTAGCGCTCGTTAACCTTTGACCCACACGCGTTAACGGTCATTAACACAGCAGGTACCGAGCAAGGGAGCTCGACCGATGCAGCAGGCACCAGTGCTGACGAGCGCCGCGGACCCGGCGTCCGAGGCCTGGCGGACCAATGAGGCCGCCCACCGCGAGCTCGCCGAGGGCCTGCGCGCCCGGCTGGACGCGGCCCGCCTCGGCGGCGGTGAGAAGGCCCGCGCCCGGCACACCGCGCGCGGCAAGCTCCTGCCCCGCGACCGCGTGGACACCCTCCTCGACCCCGGGTCCCCCTTCCTGGAGCTGGCCCCGCTGGCCGCCGAGGGGATGTACGGGGGCGCGGCGCCGGCGGCCGGCGTGATCGCGGGCATCGGCCGGGTCAGCGGCCGCGAGTGCGTGATCGTCGCGAACGACGCCACCGTCAAGGGCGGCACGTACTACCCGATGACGGTCAAGAAGCACCTGCGGGCGCAGGAGGTGGCGCTGGAGAACCGGCTCCCCTGCCTGTACCTGGTCGACTCCGGCGGCGCCTTCCTGCCCATGCAGGACGAGGTCTTCCCCGACCGGGAGCACTTCGGTCGGATCTTCTACAACCAGGCCCGCATGTCCGGCGCCGGCATCCCCCAGATCGCGGCCGTCCTCGGCTCCTGCACGGCGGGCGGCGCCTACGTCCCGGCGATGAGCGACGAGGCCGTCATCGTGCGCGGCCAGGGCACCATCTTCCTCGGCGGCCCGCCGCTGGTGAAGGCCGCCACCGGCGAGGTGGTCACGGCCGAGGAGCTCGGCGGCGGCGAGGTGCACTCGCGCACCTCCGGCGTCACCGACCACCTCGCGGAGGACGACGCGCACGCGCTGCGGATCGTCCGGAACATCGTGGCGACCCTGCCCGAGCGCGGGGCCCTGCCCTGGTCGGTCGAACCGGCCGAGGAGCCGAAGGTGGACCCGTACGGGCTCTACGGCGCGGTCCCCGTCGACTCCCGCACCCCCTACGACGCCCGCGAGATCATCGCCCGGGTCGTGGACGGCTCCCGCTTCCAGGAGTTCAAGGCGGAGTTCGGGCAGACCCTGGTGACGGGCTTCGCCCGGATCCACGGCCACCCGGTCGGCATCATCGCCAACAACGGCATCCTCTTCTCCGAGTCCGCGCAGAAGGGCGCCCACTTCATCGAGCTGTGCGACCAGCGCGGCATCCCGCTCCTCTTCCTGCAGAACATCTCCGGCTTCATGGTCGGCCGCGACTACGAGGCGGGCGGCATCGCCAAGCACGGCGCGAAGATGGTCACGGCCGTGGCCTGCGCCCGGGTCCCGAAGCTCACGGTCGTCGTCGGCGGCTCGTACGGCGCGGGCAACTACTCGATGTGCGGGCGGGCGTACTCGCCGCGCTTCCTGTGGATGTGGCCCAACGCCAAGATCTCCGTGATGGGCGGCGAGCAGGCCGCCTCCGTCCTGGCCACGGTCAAGCGCGACCAGATCGAGGGCGCGGGCCAGGAGTGGCCCGCCGAGGACGAGGAGGCCTTCAAGGCCCCGGTCCGCGCGCAGTACGAGGAGCAGGGCAACGCCTACTACGCCACCGCCCGGCTGTGGGACGACGGGGTCATCGACCCCCTGGAGACCCGGCAGGTGCTGGGGCTGGCCCTGACCGCGTGCGCGAACGCCCCGCTCGGCGAGCGCGGCTACGGCATCTTCCGCATGTGACCCGTGACTTGTGACGTGAGGACCTCACTGATGTTCAGCACTGTTCTGGTGGCGAACCGGGGCGAGATCGCCGTACGGGTCATCCGCACCCTGCGGGAGCTCGGGATCCGGTCCGTGGCCGTCTTCAGCGACGCCGACGCGGACGCCCGGCACGTACGGGAGGCCGACACGGCCGTCCGGATCGGCCCGGCGGCGGCCGCCGAGAGCTACCTGTCGGTCGAGAAGCTGCTCGATGCGGCCCGGCGGACGGGGGCCGAGGCGGTCCACCCCGGGTACGGCTTCCTCGCGGAGAACGCGGCCTTCGCGGCCGCCTGCGCGGAGGCGGGGCTGGCCTTCATCGGCCCGCCCGCCTCGGCGATCTCCCTGATGGGCGACAAGATCCGGGCCAAGGAGACCGTGAAGGCCGCCGGGGTGCCGGTGGTGCCCGGGTCCTCCGGTAGCGGGCTGTCGGACGCCGAACTGGTCGAGGCCGCCGAGAAGATCGGCATGCCGGTGCTGCTGAAGCCCTCGGCGGGCGGCGGCGGCAAGGGCATGCGGCTGGTCCGGGACGGGGCCCTGCTCGCGGAGGAGATCGCGGCGGCCCGGCGCGAGGCGCGCTCCTCCTTCGGGGACGACACCCTGCTGGTGGAGCGCTGGGTGGACCGGCCTCGGCACATCGAGATCCAGGTGCTGGCCGACGCCCACGGCAACGTGGTGCACCTGGGCGAGCGCGAGTGCTCGCTCCAGCGGCGCCACCAGAAGGTCATCGAGGAGGCCCCGTCGGTCCTGCTGACCCCGGAGATCCGGGCGGCGATGGGCGCGGCGGCGGTGGAGGCGGCGCGTTCCTGCGGGTACGTCGGCGCGGGCACGGTCGAGTTCATCGTGCCGGGCGGCGACCCGTCCTCGTACTACTTCATGGAGATGAACACCCGCCTCCAGGTGGAGCACCCGGTCACGGAGCTGATCACCGGGCTCGATCTGGTGGAGCAGCAGCTGCGGGTGGCCGCGGGGGCGGAACTGGGCTTCGGGCAGGAGGACGTCCGGCTGACCGGGCACGCGATCGAGGCCCGCGTCTGCGCGGAGGACCCGGCGCGCGGGTTCCTGCCGTCCGGCGGCACGGTGCTGGCGCTGTCGGAGCCGTCGGGCGGTGCGGTGCGGACGGACTCCGGGCTGGTGGCCGGGGTGGACACGGGGTCGACGTACGACCCGATGCTGTCGAAGGTGATCGTCCACGGCCCCGACCGGGAGACGGCCCTGCGGATGCTGCGCGGGGCCCTCGCGGACACGGTGATCCTGGGCGTCCAGACCAATGCCGGGTTCCTGCGGAGGCTGCTGGCCCACCCGGACGTGGTGTCCGGCAACCTGGACACGGGCCTGGTGGAGCGGGACCTGCCGTCCCTCCTCCCGGAGGGCGTCCCGGCCGAGGTCTACGCCGCCGCCGCACTGCTGACCCAGGCCGCTGGGAAGGGCCCCCAGGCGGTGGCCGGCGCCTGGGCGGACCCGTTCTCCGCCGCCAACGGCTGGCGCCTCGGCGGCACCCCGGCCTGGACGGTCCACCACTTCCGCCTCCCGGGCCAGGACCCGGTCACGGTCCGTACCCGCCGGCGGGGCACCGAGCAGGAGATCCTCCTCGACGCGCCCGCAGCCGACAGCGGCGCCGCACCGAACTCAGCCTCGCCTGGGGGTACCCCCGGACGGAGTCTGGGGGAGATTGAGGCGCGGGGTCTGGGGCAGAGCCCCAGGAAGACGGCCCGCGGCCGGATCATCGGCCTCGGCCACGACACCGTGACCCTCGAACTGGACGGCGTCACGCACCGGTTCAGCCACGCCACCTCCCCGGAGGGGACCTGGCTCGGGCGCGACGGCGACTCCTGGCACCTCCACCACCACGACCCCGTCACGGCGAAGGGCGCGGCCAGCGCCGGGGCCGACACCCTCGCCGCCCCCATGCCCGGCACCGTCACCGTCGTCAAGGTGGCCGTCGGGGAAAAGGTGGCGGCCGGGCAGAGCCTGCTGGTGGTCGAGGCGATGAAGATGGAGCACGTCATCTCCGCCCCGCACGCCGGTACCGTCACCGAACTCGACGTCACCCCCGGTACGACGGTGGCCATGGACCAGGTCCTGGCCGTCGTCACCCCCGACGAGGAAACGGAGGCGGACGCGTGAACGGGCTCCCCATGACCGTCCCGTCGGCCACCGGCCTCCCGCCCCGGGTGCGGATCCACGAGGTCGGTGCCCGCGACGGGCTGCAGAACGAGAAGACGGCCGTCCCCACCGAGGTGAAGGCCGAGTTCATCCACCGGCTGGCCGCCGCCGGCCTGACCACCGTCGAGGCGACCAGCTTCGTCCACCCCAAGTGGGTGCCCCAGCTGGCGGACGCCGAGCAGCTCTTCCCCCTGCTCTCCGACGTTCCGGCGGAACTGCCCGTCCTGGTGCCCAACGAGCGCGGCCTCGACCGCGCGCTGGCCCTCGGGGCCACCCGGATCGCGGTGTTCGGCTCGGCCACCGAGACCTTCGCCGCGCGCAACCTGAACCGTACGGTCGCCGAGTCCCTCGCCATGTTCGAGCCCGTCGTGGCCCGGGCCAAGGCGGCCGGGGCGCACGTGCGCGGTTATCTGTCCATGTGCTTCGGCGACCCCTGGGAGGGCGCGGTCCCGGTCCCCCAGGTGGTCCGCACCGCCAAGGCCCTGCTGGACCTGGGCTGCGACGAGCTCAGCCTCGGCGACACGATCGGCGTCGCCACCCC
This sequence comes from Streptomyces katrae, assembly GCF_000966975.1. Classification (GTDB taxonomy): domain Bacteria; phylum Actinomycetota; class Actinomycetes; order Streptomycetales; family Streptomycetaceae; genus Streptomyces; species Streptomyces katrae. The sequence continues at coordinate 6,726 of NZ_JZWV01000077.1, forward strand.
CGGCCACGTCCAGGCGCTGCTCGGCGAGCTGAACGCGGCCGGCGTGGCCACCGGCCGGATCGGCGTGCACTTCCACGACACCTACGGCCAGGCCCTCTCCAACACCCTCGCCGCGCTCCAGCACGGCGTGACCACGGTCGACGCCTCCGCCGGCGGCCTCGGCGGCTGCCCGTACGCGAAGAGCGCCACCGGGAACCTGGCCACCGAGGACCTGGTGTGGATGCTCGACGGCCTCGGCATCGAGACCGGGGTCGACCTGGCCGCCCTCACCGCCACGAGCGTGTGGATGGCCGAACGGCTGGGCCGGCCCAGCCCCTCCCGTACCGTCCGCGCCCTCTCCCACAAGGAGTAACGAAGCCATGCCCCTCGACCACCGGCTCACCCCCGAGCACGAGGAACTCCGCCGTACCGTCGAGGCGTTCGCGCACGACGTGGTGGCGCCCAAGATCGGCGACCTGTACGAGCGCCACGAGTTCCCGTACGAGATCGTCCGCGAGATGGGCCGCATGGGCCTGTTCGGCCTGCCCTTCCCGGAGGAGTACGGCGGCATGGGCGGCGACTACCTCGCGCTCGGCATCGCCCTGGAGGAGCTGGCCCGCGTCGACTCCTCCGTCGCCATCACCCTGGAGGCGGGCGTCTCGCTCGGCGCCATGCCCATCTACCTCTTCGGTACCGAGGAGCAGAAGCGGGAGTGGCTGCCGAAGCTGTGCGCGGGCGAGGTGCTCGGCGCGTTCGGCCTGACCGAGCCCGGCGCGGGCAGCGACGCGGGCGGCACCCGTACGACGGCCGTCCGCGACGGCGACGAATGGGTGATCAACGGCTCCAAGTGCTTCATCACCAACTCCGGTACGGACATCACCGGTCTGGTCACGGTCACCGCGGTCACCGGCCGCAAGGCGGACGGCCGCCCGGAGATCTCCTCGATCATCGTCCCGTCCGGCACCCCCGGCTTCACGGTGGCGGCCCCGTACTCCAAGGTCGGCTGGAACTCCTCGGACACCCGTGAGCTGTCCTTCGACGAGGTCCGGGTCCCGGTCGCCAACCTGGTGGGCCAGGAGGGCCGCGGCTACGCCCAGTTCCTGCGGATCCTCGACGAGGGCCGGATCGCCATCGCGGCGCTGGCCACCGGTCTGGCGCAGGGCTGTGTGGACGAGTCGGTGAAGTACGCCAAGGAGCGGCAGGCCTTCGGCAAGCCGATCGGCGACAACCAGGCCATCCAGTTCAAGCTGGCCGACATGGAGATGCGCGCCCACATGGCCCGCCTGGGCTGGCGCGACGCGGCCTCGCGGCTGGTGGCGGGCGAGCCGTTCAAGAAGGAGGCGGCGATCGCGAAGCTGTACTCCTCCACCGTCGCCGTCGACAACGCCCGCGACGCCACGCAGATCCACGGCGGCTACGGGTTCATGAACGAGTACCCGGTGGCCCGTATGTGGCGGGACTCGAAGATCCTGGAGATCGGCGAGGGCACGAGCGAGGTCCAGCGGATGCTCATCGCCCGCGAACTGGGCTTCGCCGGCTGATCCCGGCCCCGCACCGCACCGTCCCGCCCCGATCCACACGAACGGCCCGCGCCCCCGGCGCGGGCCGTTCGCGCGTCGTGCGCCCGTGCGCCCCGGATGAAGTTAGGCCCCCCTTACCGCTTTCGGCCAAGGTTAGGCTAACCTTCCCCCCGAACGCCCTACCCTCGTAGCGCACGTACGAAAGCGGACATCGACATGCCCAAGCCCAGCCCCACCTTCCTCTCCCGCCGCGGTCTCATCGCGGCCGGCGGCGCCCTCGGCCTCGTCGCGGCGCTCACCGCGTGCGGCGGCGGCGACAAGGCGAAGGACGGGGCGGGCGACCAGGGCTCCTCCGCCGCGTCGGGCGCCTGGAGCTTCAAGGACGACCTGGGCAAGACGGCCTCCGCCAAGTCCACACCGAAGAACGTCGTGGCCTACACCGGCACCGCCGCCGCGCTGTACGACTACGGCGTGCAGGTCAAGGGCGTCTTCGGTCCGACCAAGCTGGCGGACGGCAAGCCCGACCCGATGGCCGGCACGATGGACATCTCCAAGGTCGAGATCCTCGGCAACGTCTACGACGAGTTCAACGTCGAGAAGTACGCGGCCCTGCGGCCCGACCTCCTGGCCACCAACACCTGGGACGGTTCGTACTGGTACGTCCCCGAGGCCTCCAAGGACAAGATCCTGAAGCTGGCCCCGGCCGCCGCCATCGGCGTAGGCGACAAGGTGTCCATGGACAAGGCCCTGGAGCGCACCGCCGACCTCGCCAAGTCCCTCGGCGCCGACCTCAACACCAGGAAGAGCGCCGACGCGAAGGCCCGTTTCGACGCCGCCTCCGCCAAGGTCCGCGAGGCCGTCAAGGCCAATCCGGGCGTCAAGGTCCTCGTGGGCTCCGGCTCCGACCAGATGTTCTACGTCTCCACCCCGAAGACCTCCGCCGACCTCAAGTACTTCGAGTCCCTCGGCGTCGAGTTCGTCACCCCCGAGCAGGACAAGCTGGACCCGCAGGGCTTCTACGAGAGCCTCAGCTGGGAGAACGCCGGCAAGTACAAGGCCGACGTCATCCTGCTCGACAACCGCACCCAGGCCCTCCAGCCCGAGGCCCTGAAGGCCAAGCCGACCTGGAACGAGCTCCCGGCGGTCAAGGCCGGCCAGGTCGCCCCGCGGGTCACCGAGCCGATCTACTCGTACGAGAAGTGCGCGCAGCTCCTCGAGGACCTCGCGAAGACCATCCAGAACGCCAAGAAGCTCGGCTGACCCGGTAACCCAGGGGGGACCTCCGCATGACCGCCACCGCTTCCGCCAGCGCTTCCGACACCACCGCCGACACCGCCGACGCGGTCCCGGCCGCCGCGCACTTCCGGTTCTTCACGCTCGAAGTCCTGCGCACGCGCCGCCTCGGCCACTCCTTCCTGCGCGTGACCTTCGGCGGGGAGTCCCTCGCGGAGTTCCGCTCGGGCGGCTACGACCAGAGCCTGTCGCTCTTCCTCCCCGTCGGGGAGCAGGAGCACACCGAGCTCCCGTCCACCGACGAGGACACCTGGTTCGGCGCCTGGCGTGCGATGCCGGACGGGATCCGCCCGGTGATGCGCTCGTACACGGTGCGCGAGCAGCGGCGTACGGACGGCGGGGAGGTCGAGGTGGACATCGACTTCGTCCTCCACGGCGACTCTTCCCCGGCCTCCCGCTGGGCGGGCCGGGCGGCCGCCGGCCGCCGGATCATGGCGATCGGGCCGGCCGTGGCGGAGAACAAGTCGGTCCGCTTCCAGCGGCCGGAGGGCTGCGACGCGGTGCTGATGTACGCGGACGAGACGGCCCTGCCGGCCGCCGCCGCGATCCTGGACCGGCTGCCCGCCGGGACCCGGGTCAAGGCCTGGTTCGAGGTCCCGCACGAGGACGACCGCCTCGGCCCGCACACCCTCGCGGACACCGACATCACCTGGATCGTGCGCGAGAAGGCCGCGGGCGCGGCGGCGCGCACCGAACGGGTGCTGTCCGAGCTGCGCGCGGCGCGGCTCCCCGGCGCCGGGGCCCCGTACGCCTGGCTCGCGGGCGAGGCCGGGACGGTCAGGGCGGTCCGCCGCCATCTGGTGCAGGAACGTTCCGTCGACCGGCGCGCGGTGCGGTTCACCGGCTACTGGAGGCTCGGCGCGAGCGAGGAGCAGCTGCTCGCCGAGGCGTACGCGGGCAAGGCACCGAGCGAGGACCCGACGTCCGAGCTCTGATCAACTCGCTTTATCCATAAGGTATTTGACGAAGGGTCCCGGCATTCGCCGGGGCCCTTCGGTATTTGTGATCCAACTTAGGTTAGGCTAACCTAAATCTTGCACCCACCCCCCGCTCTCCCTGCCCGGAGGAAAGTTGATGCGCTCGCATCTGCTGAACGAGACGACCGCGGACGACTACCGGCGCACCGTCACCGAGGGCGTCGAACGCGTCGCCGCCAAACTCGCGGCCACCCACCGCCCCCACACCGGCATCTCCGTGGACGAACTCGCCCCGGCCATCGACGGCATCGACCTCGACCGCCCGCTCGGCGACGCCTCCGCCGCCCTCGACGAGCTCGAGGACGTCTACCTGCGCGACGCCGTCTACTTCCACCACCCGCGCTACCTGGGCCACCTCAACTGCCCGGTGGTCATCCCCGCGGTGGTCGGCGAAGCCGTCCTGTCGGCCGTCAACTCCTCCCTCGACACCTGGGACCAGTCCATCGGCGGCACCCTCATCGAGCGCCGCCTCATCGACTGGACCGCCCGCCGCATCGGCCTCGGCGAGGGCGCGGACGGGATCTTCACCTCCGGCGGCAGCCAGTCGAACTTCCACGCCCTGCTCCTCGCCCGCGACGAGGCCTGCCGGACCGTCATGAAGCGCGCCCTGGACGAGGGCACCGAGCTCACCAAGGCCGAACTCCTCCCGAAACTGCGCATCTTCACCTCCGAGGCCAGCCACTTCAGCGTGCAGAAGTCGGCCGCCATGCTCGGCCTCGGCTACGAGGCCGTCATAGCGGTCCCCGTCGACCGGCACCGCCGCATGGACACCTCCGTACTCGCCCTGGAACTGGAGAACTGCGCCGCCGAGGGCCTCTTCCCCATGGCCGTCGTCGCCACCGCCGGCACCACCGACTTCGGGTCCATCGACCCGCTCCCCGAGATCGCCCGCCTGACCGCCGAGCACTCCGCGTGGATGCACGTGGACGCCGCCTACGGCTGCGGCCTGCTGGTCTCCCCCACCCGCCGCCACCTCCTCGACGGGATCGAGCACGCCGACTCGGTGACCGTGGACTACCACAAGTCCTTCTTCCAGCCCGTGAGTTCCAGCGCGATGCTGGTCCGCGACCGCGACACCCTCAAGCACGCCACGTACCACGCGGACTACCTCAACCCGCGCCGGATGGCCGAGGAGCGGATCCCCAACCAGGTCGACAAGTCCATCCAGACCACGCGCCGCTTCGACGCCCTCAAGCTCTGGATGACCCTGCGCATCATGGGCGCAGACGCCGTCGGCTCCCTCTTCGACGAGGTCGTGGCCCTCGCCGCCGCCGGCTGGGAGATCCTCGACGCCGACCCCCGCTTCGAGGTGGTCGTCCGGCCTCAGCTCTCCACCCTGGTCTTCCGCTACCTCCCCACCGCCGGCGGCGAGGACGGCGGCCCGCGCCCCGACCTCCTCGACGAGGCCCAGCTGCACGCCCGCAAGGCCCTGTTCGCCTCCGGCGAGGCCGTCGTCGCCGGCACCAAGGTCGACGGGAAGCAGTACCTGAAGTTCACCCTCCTCAACCCGCAGACCACGACGGCCGACATCACCGCCGTCCTCGACCTCATCGCCGCACACGCCGAGCAGTTCCTGGGAGAGTCCCTTGCCGTCCACCACTGAGCCCTACGACTTCATCGGCATCGGCCTGGGCCCCTTCAACCTGGGACTGGCCTGCCTGACCGCGCCCATCGACGAGCTGGACGGCCTGTTCATCGAGTCGAAGCCGCACTTCGAATGGCACGCCGGCATGTTCCTCGACGGCGCGCACCTGCAGACGCCGTTCATGTCGGACCTGGTCACCCTCGCCGACCCGACCTCGCCCTTCTCCTTCCTGAACTACCTGAAGGACAAGGACCGGCTGTACTCCTTCTACATCCGCGAGAACTTCTACCCGCTGCGCGCCGAGTACAACGACTACTGCCGCTGGGCCGCCGACCGGCTCGACAACATCCGCTACTCCACCTCCGTCACCGAGGTCTCCTACGACGGGTCCGCCGGCCTCTACGAGGTGCACACGGACCGCGGCGAAACGTTCCTCACCCGCCGCCTGGTCCTCGGCACCGGCACCCCGCCGCACATCCCCGCCTCCTGCGAGGACCTCGGCGGCGACTTCCTCCACAACTCCGCCTACATGGAGCACAAGGAAGCCCTCCAGAAGAAGAAGTCGATCACCCTGATCGGCTCGGGCCAGAGCGCGGCCGAGATCTACTACGACCTCCTCACCGAGATCGACGTCCACGGCTACCGGCTCGACTGGGTGACCCGCTCCCCCCGCTTCTTCCCCCTCGAATACACCAAGCTCACCCTGGAGATGACCTCACCGGAGTACGTGGACTACTTCCACGCCCTCCCCGAGGACACCCGCTACCGGCTGGAGAGCCGGCAGAAGAACCTCTTCAAGGGCATCGACGGCGACCTGATCAATGCCATCTTCGACCTGCTCTACCAGAAGAAGATCACCATGCCGGGCCCGGTCCCCACGACCCTGCTCACCAACACCTCCCTCAACAGCACGGCGTACGACACCACCACGGGCACGTACACCCTCGGGCTGCGCCAGGAGGAGCAGGAGCGGGACTTCTCCCTCACCACGGAGGGCCTGGTCCTCGCCACGGGCTACAAGTACCGCGTCCCCGAGTTCCTGGCCCCCGTCCGCGACCGCCTGAACTTCGACGGCCACGGCCGCCTCGACGCCGGCCGCAACTACGCCGTCGACGTCACGGGCCGCGGGGTCTACCTCCAGAACGGCACCACCCACAACCACTCCCTCACCTCCCCCGACCTGGGCATGGCCGCGTACCGCAACGCGTACATCGTCGGAGAACTCCTCGGCCGCGAGTACTACAAGGTCGAGAAGTCCATCGCGTTCCAGCAGTTCGCCGCCCCGGAAGGCAGCCACGCATGAGCACCGCCGAAACCCTCTTCACCCGCACCGACCCCACCCTCGGCACCTTCTCCATCCGGCCCCTGGACCCCTTCTCGGACGCGGAACTGCTCCACGCCTGGGTCACCCACCCCAAGGCCGCGTTCTGGATGATGCAGGACGCCACCCTCCCGGACGTCGAGCGCGAGTACGTGCGCATCACCGCGCACGAGCACCACCAGGCGTTCCTCGGCTTCCACGAGGACCGCCCGGCCTTCCTGATGGAGAGCTACGACCCCGCCCGCCTGGAGCTCGTCGGCCTGTACGACGCGCAGCCGGGAGACGTGGGCATGCACTTCCTCGTCGCCCCGACCGACACCCCGCTCTCCGGCTTCACCCGCGCCGTCATCACCACGGTCATGGCGGCCCTCTTCGCCGACCCGGCCACCGCACGCGTCGTCGTCGAGCCGGACGTCCGCAACACCGCCGTCCACGCCCTCATCCACGCCCTCAACGAGGCCGTCGGCTTCGTGGCCGAAGGCCCCGTCACCAAGCCGGAGAAGGAAGCCCTCCTCAGCTTCTGCACCCGCGCCCAGTTCGAGGCGGCCACCGCCCTCACCACCGGGGTCTCGATATGAACCTCTCCGCCGACACCGCCCACCTCACCCCCGAGCTGTGGACCCGCGCCAACCGCGCCCTGGTCCGCAAGGCCCTGGCGGAGTTCTCCCACGAACGCCTGCTGACCCCGGAGCCCCTGGGCGAGGACCACTACCGGGTCCTCTCCGACGACGGCACGGTCGAGTACCGCTTCCGCGCCGTCCTGCACGCCCTGGACCACTGGGCGGTGGACGAGCCCTCCATCACCCGCCACCGCGACGGCACCGAACTCTCCCTCGACGCCCTGGACTTCCACATAGAACTCCGGGACACCCTGGGCCTGAGCGCGGAGGTCCTCCCCGTCTACCTGGAGGAGATCTCCTCCACCCTGGCCGGCTCGGGCTACAAGTACACCAAGCCCCAGACCCCCTCCGCCGTCCTCGCGAAGTCCTCGTTCCAGGACATCGAGACGGGCATGACCGAGGGCCACCCCTGCTTCGTGGCCAACAACGGCCGCCTGGGCTTCGGCGTGCACGAGTACCGCGCCTACGCCCCGGAGGCCGCGAACCCGGTCCACCTCGTCTGGGCCGCCGCCCACAAGGACGTCTCCACCTTCACGGCGGGCGCGGGCCTGGACCACGACACGTTCATGCGCGAGGAGCTGGGCGAGGCCGCCGTCGCCGGCTTCGAGGCCAAGCTCACCGCCCTCGGCCTCGACCCGTCCGACTACCACTACTTCCCCGTGCACCCCTGGCAGTGGTGGAACAAGACGACGGTCACCTTCGCCGCCGAGATCGCCAACCGCCGCCTGGTCCTCCTCGGCGAGGGCGAGGACGCGTACCTCGCCCAGCAGTCGATCCGTACGTTCTTCAACACCACCACCCCCACGAAGCACTACGTGAAGACGGCCATCTCCGTCCTGAACATGGGCTTCATGCGCGGCCTGTCGGCGGCCTACATGGAGGCCACCCCGGCCATCAACGACTGGCTCCACCAGCTGATCGAAGGGGACGAGACCCTCCGTTCCGTCGACTTCTCGATCATCCGCGAGCGCGCGGCGATCGGCTACCACCACCGCCAGTACGAACGCGCGACGGACCGGCACTCCCCGTACCGCAAGATGCTGGCCGCGCTCTGGCGCGAGTCCCCGGTCGGCTCGCTCCGGGAGGGCGAACGCCTGGCCACGATGGCCTCGCTCCTCCACGTGGACGCGGACGGCAAGTCCTTCGTCGGCGCCCTGATCGCCGAATCGGGCCTCACCCCGGCGCAGTGGCTGAAGCCCTACCTCAGGGCCTACCTCCTCCCCCTCCTCCACTGCTTCTACCAGTACGACCTCGCCTACATGCCGCACGGCGAGAACACGATCCTGGTGATCAAGGACGGGGTGGTCCAGCGGGCGATCTTCAAGGACATCGCCGAGGAGATCGTGGTCATGGACCCGGACGCGGTCCTCCCGCCGGCGGTCGAACGCATCCGGGCCGACATCCCGGAGGACATGAAGCTCCTGTCCATCTTCACGGACGTCTTCGACTGCTTCTTCCGCTTCCTGAACTCCATCCTGGTCACGGAGGGCCTCTGCGACGAGTCGACGTTCTGGCAGGCGGTGGCGGACTGCGCCCACGACTACCAGCGGTCCCTCCCCGCCCTCGCGGACCGCTTCGCCCGCTACGACCTCTTCACGGAGGAGTTCCAGCTCTCCTGCCTGAACCGCCTCCAGCTGCGCAACAACAAGCAGATGGTCGACCTCGCCGACCCGTCGGCGGCCCTCCAGCTGATCGGCACCCTCAAGAACCCCGTCGCGCCCTTCGCCCGGCGCTGACGGCCCCCCGCCCGGGCGGGCGTGACGTCGATACGGTCCCTCGAAGCCACGCCCGCCCCGGCAGCCGTCCCACCTCAGCCGCCCGAAACCTGCAGCTGGTAGTCCACGGAGACGGCGAACGACCCCGACGACCCCCGGATCCCCACGGTGTGACTTCCCGCCGCGAGGGGCTCCACCTGCACCCACAGCCCACAGGCGTGGGTCCGGAACCGCCCCCCGCCCTGCAGAACGGGATTGCCGTCCACGGCCGTGATCTGCACCGGCGTCGCATCGAACCGTTCGGCCGGCACCTCCCGCCCGTCAAGGGTGGCGCTCCCCTGCGCCAATGCCATGAACGCGGCACAGTCGGCCGGTTCGCCGACGCTGTTCACCAGGGGGAAGGCCAACGGCACCCCCGCCGACACCGTGCAGGAACGCTTCGCGCTCCCCCCGAACGTCCCGGCCAGGAACCACACCCCGCCCTGCTGCCCCTTCGCGCAGAGGTGCCCGTCGGGATCGGAGACGGGGTTGGCCCCACCGGTACTCGAAGCCGCCCAGCTCCACTCCGCCTGCAACTCGGCCGCACTCATCCGACCCCCCACAGCGGCCGCCGCCGGGGCGGACCCCTCGGAGGGCGACGCGGGCACGGACGCGCGTGCACAGCCACTCACCAGGAGGGACGCGCCGATGAGCAGGGCTATGGATCTTCCGGATTGCATGGCCCGAAGCGTACGCGGCTGCCGAGCCCGGCAACGAGGTGGTCAGTTGATGGATTCGCCGTCGTGACTGCCACCCGCGCAGATCCACCGGCCTGAACCGGGGTCGTACTGCACGGTTCCTCCGCCGGCCGTGCAGCCCGGCTCGTCGATACCGGGTGCGGCAGCCTGCACAGCGGGCGCCAGGGCGCCGAGAACGGCCAGGACCGCAGCGGCGATGAAAGTGAGAAGTCGTGTACGCATGGGAGCTCCTGTGAGGACGAGCGACACCAACACGTCATGACCAGCTTCGCCCAAGGCCCTGCCCTGCGCACCCGGACGGGTGTGGCCCCGCTACGGCGGGGCCGTACCCGCACCAGAGGCGCCCTCCGCGAACAAGCGGCAGGCTGGTGTCATGGCGAACATGCCCGACGTAACCGTAGGGCCGCCTGATGACCTTGGCTGGCGCAAGGTCTCGATCAACGGCAAGTGCGCCGGCAAGGTGCGGTCCCCCGGGGAACTCCGAAAACTGCTGCAACAAGCCGGGCTGATGCCCGGACACCCCGTCCACTGGCTCGGCGGTGACAGCCTTTCCTGGCCGGACAGAACGGCGCAGCGGCGAATAATCGGCAGCCTCATGTTCATCGGCTTCCTGTTGACCGCAGGACTGCTCCTCAGGATCGGCTGGATGGACAGCCAGCGCGCCCTGACCTTCGGCGAGCGGCTCGCCGGATATTCGATACTGGCTGCGGGCCTCGTGGAGCTGATTGCCGCAGGGGCTACTCTCGATTACTGGCACCAGCGAAAAAGGAGCTATTCAGGACCGTTCGTTCTGGCCGGAGTCGCGATCGTGTTCCTCTGCAGCTCTTCACTCCTCTTCCTGCAGATCGGCGAGCGTTTCACCGGCTGGACCGTGATCGCGATCTCCTTCCTCGCGGGGTCCATTGTGGCCGGGATCGAACTCATCAGGTCCCGGGCATGGAAGGGACTCCGCAACCCCCGGCGCATAGCGATCGGCGCGATCGTCCCCACCCTGATCGCCGGCATCAACCTGGCGTACACACAGCTCTACGTGCCCACCGTGACCGCTCCGCTGATCATGAGTGGCGCCGAGTTCAGGGAGGCGAGCCTGGACAGCGCCAGGTCGGTCCTGCGCGTGACGGTCCACGCTTACGTGAAGAACAACGGCAGCGTCCCTGTATACATCCTCGGCAGTATCTACTGGGTCCACGGTGGACCCGCGAACGACATCACCCAGACCAGGAACCCCAGTTTCAAATTGATCTACGATGGTGAATTTGTCACGCCGGCCGGCCGCGAGCTGGACCCGGGGGAAGAGATATCACAGGACTCGGTCGTCGACATCAAGGATCCCGACAAACTCAAGTACGAGACGCTCAAGGCCCAGACCGAGGTGTACGCGATCAGAAGAGACAGGATGACACTCCCTGCCGCGTACGGACAATCCCGAACCTTCGCCAAGGCGCTGGAAAATTGGAAGCCCAAGGAACCCGGGAAAGTAGAATACATAGACGGATCCAGAATCTCGAACAGCAGCGAGATCCGCAACATCGCCTGGGGCAAGCAATACATACGCACGTGGAAGGTGTCGTTCGGCAACTGGTCGCGCATAGACATTTCCATCTCGCCGCCGGGCAACAGAATCACCCTCGACTCCCGTGACGCCCACTTCAGGCAACGCCTCATCGATCGGTACGGCCTCTTGCTGGCACGCGGCTCCATGGACCAGACACCCTTCAAGACGCTCCTGGAGAAGGCCCACTCCCCCGAGAAGGGCTCAGGCACTGACCAGTCGGACCAGTCAGGACAGTGACGCCTGGTCAGGCCGTGCGCCTCGGAGGCTCGTCGGGCGATCGGCGTCGGGCCGGGGCCATCCCGCTGCCCCCGCCGTCCCCGCGTCACCCCGGCCCACGTCTACCCGAGCCACGGACAGCTCGCACCCCGCACGGGCTGACCCGGCCGGCTACGGCCACGGGACCTCCGGGGCGCGGTAGTAGGTGATGTCCTGGGCGTCCAGGCGGGGGCCCTGGGCGGCGAGGCGTTGGCGGTGGGCGGGCCAGTCGAGGGCGGTGGAGGGGGACCAGGCGAGTTCCGCGAGGCTGAGGAGGCGGGGGAAGGCCATCAGTTCCCAGTCGGAGCGGGTGGAGATGGTCTCCGTCCAGAGCGGGGCCTCCACGCCGAGGACCGCGGATTCGGGGACGTCGGGGAGGTAGGAGCCCGGGTTCCAGGCGTAGGCGCGCTGGGCGGGGACGTAGCCGGCCCAGGCCAGGCCCGGGCGGGTCTGCTTGTCGTACTTCATGTCCAGGTAGGCGTGGTCCGCCGGGGAGAGGACCACCGGGTGGCCCGCCCTGGCGGCCGCGGCCACCGCCGCCTTCTCCGCGGCCGGTGTCCGGTCGTGGCCCCAGTACTGGAGGACCGCGCCCGGTGCCGGGCGGGCGGAGGCGAGCTGGTGCCAGGCCATCACCGTCTTGCCGTGCCGGGCCACCACCGCCTGGGCGCGGTCCATGAACCGCGCGTAGTCCGCCGCCGGGGTGGAGTGGGCCTCGTCGCCGCCGATGTGGAGGTAGGGGCCGGGGGTGAGGGCGGCGAGTTCGCCGAGGACGTCGTCGATGAACTCGTACGTGCGCTCCTTGGACACGCACAGGGAGCTGAAGCCGACCTTGATGCCCGTGTAGCGCGCGGGCGCCTTGCCGTCGCAGGTCAGCTCGCCGTACGCGGCCTGGGCGGCGTTGACGTGGCCCGGCATGTCGATCTCCGGGACGAGGGTGACGTAGCGGTCCGCGGCGTAGGCGGCCAGGTCGCGGTACTCGTCCTTGGACCAGGAGCCGCCGGGGCCGCCGCCGACCTCGCTCGCGCCGCCGTACTCGGCGAGCCGGGGCCAGGAGTCGACGGCGATCCGCCAGCCCTGGTCGTCGGTGAGGTGCACGTGCAGGGTGTTGATCTTGTACTGGGCGAGCTGGTCGACGTACCGCTTCACCTGCTCCACGGGGAAGTGGTGGCGGGCGACGTCGATCATGGCTCCCCGGTAGGCGAAGCGGGGGGTGTCCGTGACGGTTCCGCCCGGGACCGTGCCCGCGCCCCGCACGGGCAGCAGCTGCCGCAGTGTCTGGCCGGCGTGGAAGAGGCCGGCCGGGGTGCGGGCGGTGAGGGTGACGCCGGTGGGGGTGGTGCGGAGCCGGTAGCCCTCCTCGCCCAGTTCCGCGGCCCCGCCGTCGAGCCGCAGCCGGACCCCGTCACCGTCCTCGACGCCCGGCCCGCCCGGGCCGCCCGCCCCGTCCACCACGGGCAGGGGCAGCCCGGTCGGCCCGCGCAGCTGCTCCGCGAGGAGCTCGCCGATCCGCCGGACCTCCTCCGGGGCGCCCGGGCCACCCGTACGGATGACCGTGCCCGCCCCGAAGGCGTAGCCGGGCCCCTCGGCCCGCACGGACGCGGGCGCCGGCAGGAGCCGCTCGTAGGGGGTGAGGACGACGGAGGCGGCCGGCTTGGCGTCGTCGCGGTGCGGGGCGGCGCAGGAGGAGGCGGCGGCCAGGGCCAAGAGGGTGCCGAGCGTGCGGCGCAGGACTCTCATGCGCCCAGGTATAGGCCAGACGGCCTCCAGCCGGGCACCGTGGGACCGGTGGGAGAATGCCCGGATGGCGGAAATCATCCAGAAGGACGGTACTTGGACCTTCGACGGGGACACGGTGCGCATCGTGCCGGGCCGCGACAAGGGGGTGGGGCTGCTGCGGCAGCAGCTCGGTGAGGTGGTCGTGCCGCTGCGCGCGATCGGGGGGATCAGTTACGAGCCGGGCCGCAAGGCCGGGCGGCTGCGGCTGCGCCTGCGGGACGGCGCGGACCCGCTGCTGCAGGTGACGGGCGGGCGGCTGCCGGAGTCCTCGGACCCGTACCGGCTGAGCGTGGAGGCCGACCGGGCCGGGGTGGCCGAGTACTTCGTGGACGAGGTGCGCAACGCCCTGCTGCTGGACGGGGTGGACCCCGGCCCCTCGGACGCGTACCTGCTGCCGGGCCCGGCGGTGCCGATCACGGTCGGCGCGGGCGACGGGACGGCGGCCTTCGACGGCGACCGGGTGGTGCTGGACTGGAACTGGACCACCGAGGACGCGAAGGCCTCGGGCGGTCCGCGCGAGTTCCGGGTCGCGGACGTGCGGTCGGTGGAGTGGGCCCCGTCGAAGGGGCTGGAGAACGGCTGGCTGCGGTTCACCCTCACGGGTGCCCCGCCGGCGCCCGCGCCCAAGTACGACCCCTGCACGGTGGAGCTCTTCGGCTTCAAGAAGGACCCGCTGATGGCCCTGGTCGCGGCGGCGGTCGCGGTGCGGATGCCCCACCCGGCGGCCCCTGCCCCCGCCCCGGTCCCGGCGCCGGCCCGGGAGATCGCCGCCCCCGTCCCCCTGGAACAGGCGGCCCCCGCCCTGGCGGGCGAGCCGGCGGACCACGACACCCTGCTGCGGCGGCTGCGCGAGCTGGGGGAGCTGCACCAGAGCGGGGTCCTCACGGCGGACGAGTTCTCGGCGGCGAAGGCTGCCATTTTGGGTGGCTTCTAACCAAACGAGACCGGAATCACCCATTCCTTGGTCCAGACCAGCATGATCCTGCCCGATTCCGGGCAGGATCTTTGCGTTTCTGCCCGTGGGCCGTCAATATCTACTGGTGCTCGACCGCCGACCGACCCATGACGAACTCGTCGACCACCTGGTCCGCACCACCGCGCTGCAGCGCGGCGAGGCCGCCAGGGTGGTGCTCGACGTGCTCGCCTACTTCGACGAGACGACCGAGGAGTTCGTCCGTCGCCGCCACCGCGAGCTGCAGTCCGGCGGGGCGGTCAACGCGGAGATCTTCGAGCGGATCGCGGCGGAACTGCCGCACCGCGCCGTGGCGCCCCCGGAGCTCTCGCTCCGGCAGCTGCGCCGCATCGTCTACGGCTGAGACGCCGCATCGTCTCCAGCCGTGACGGGCCCCGCACGGGGCCGGTACGCGTCCGGGCACGGACACCGAACTTCAGGAGGGGCAACACCGTATGTGCGGAATCGTCGGTTACATCGGCAAGCGCGACGTGGCACCACTGCTGCTGGAAGGCCTCCAGCGGCTCGAATACCGCGGCTACGACTCGGCGGGCATCGTCGTCAACAGCCCGAAGTCGGCCGCCCTGAAGGTCGTCAAGGCCAAGGGCCGCGTCCGTGACCTGGAGTCCCGCGTCCCCAAGCGCTTCGCCGGCACCACCGGCATCGCCCACACCCGCTGGGCCACCCACGGCGCGCCGAGCGACATCAACTCGCACCCGCACCTCGACGCCGAGAACAAGGTCGCGGTCGTCCACAACGGCATCGTCGACAACGCCGCCGAGCTCCGCGCCAAGCTGGAGGCCGACGGCGTCGTCTTCGTCTCCGAGACCGACACCGAGGTGCTCGTCCACCTGATCGCCCGCTCCCAGGCCGTCACCCTGGAGGAGAAGGTCCGCGAGGCGCTCAAGGTCGTCGAGGGCACCTACGGCATCGCCGTCATGCACGCCGACTTCGCCGACCGCATCGTCGTCGCCCGCAACGGCTCCCCCGTCGTCCTCGGCATCGGCGAGAAGGAGATGTTCGTCGCCTCGGACGTCGCCGCGCTCGTCGCCCACACCCGCCAGGTCGTCACCCTCGACGACGGCGAGATGGCCACCCTCAAGGCCGACGACTTCCGCACGTACACCACCAGCGGTACGACGACCACCGCCACGCCCGAGACCGTGGAGTGGGAGGCCGCCTCCTACGACATGGGCGGCCACGACACCTACATGCACAAGGAGATCTCCGAGCAGCCCGACGCGGTCGACCGCGTGCTGCGCGGCCGGATCGACGACCGCTTCTCCACCGTCCACCTGGGCGGCCTGAACCTGGACCCGCGCGAGGCGCGCGGCATCCGCCGGGTCAAGATCCTCGGCTGCGGCACCTCGTACCACGCGGGCCTGATCGGCGCCGGCCTCATCGAGAGCCTCGCCCGCATCCCCGCCGACGCCGAGCCGGCCTCCGAGTTCCGCTACCGCAACCCGGTCGTGGACCCCGACACCCTCTACATCGCCGTCTCCCAGTCCGGTGAGACCTACGACGTGCTCGCGGCGGTGCAGGAGCTCAAGCGCAAGGGCGCCCGCGTCCTCGGCGTGGTCAACGTCGTCGGCTCCGCCATCGCCCGCGAGGCCGACGGCGGCGTGTACGTGCACGCCGGCCCCGAGGTCTGCGTCGTGTCCACCAAGTGCTTCACCAACACCGTCACCGCCTTCGCCCTGCTCGCCCTGCACCTGGGCCGCATCCGCGACCTGTCCGTCGCCGACGGCAAGCGGATCATCGAGGGCCTGCGCAAGCTCCCCGCCCAGATCCAGGAGATCCTGGAGGGCGAGGAGGACATCAAGAAGCTGGCGGCCGAGTACGCCGAGGCCAAGTCGATGATGTTCATCGGCCGGGTGCGCGGCTACCCGGTGGCCCTGGAGGCCTCCCTCAAGCTGAAGGAGATCTCCTACATCCACGCCGAGGCCTACCCGGCCTCCGAGCTCAAGCACGGCCCGCTCGCGCTCATCGAGCCGGCGATGCCGACGGTCGCGATCGTCCCGGACGACGACCTGCTGGAGAAGAACCGCGCGGCGCTGGAGGAGATCAAGGCCCGCAGCGGCCGGATCCTCGCGGTCGCCCACCGGGTGCAGGAGAAGGCCGACCACACGATCCTCGTCCCGAAGAACGAGGACGAGCTGGACCCGATCCTGATGGGCATCCCGCTCCAGCTGCTGGCCTACCACACCGCCCTGGCCCTGGGCCGGGACATCGACAAGCCGCGCAACCTGGCGAAGTCGGTCACGGTCGAGTAGCGGCCGCGTCCGCCGCACCCACGGCACACGAAAGGGGCGCCACCGGTCACTCCGGTGGCGCCCCTGCCCGTGGAGCCCGCGGTGCGGGCGGGTTCAGCCCGCCGCGACCGCTCCCCTTCCGGAGGCCTTGCCGAGGGCCAGCGGCCAGTGCGCCAGCGACGCCGTGGCCCCGTACCAGGCCAGCAGGCCGGACACGGCCGCGACCCAGCCGCCCGCCTTGGCCAGGCCCGCGCTGTCCGCGAAGGAGGCTATGGCCAGCAGGACGAGGGCGAGGGTGAGCAGCCCGTAGACGCCCTGGCCGAACAGGCCGCTCGCGGCGGCGAGGGTGAGGGTCAGCGCGAGCATCGCGAAGAGCACCAGAAACGTTCCGGCCGCCTCGTCGGACACCGAGGCGCCCGCGCCCTTGGCCCAGGTGAACCAGAAGATGCCCAGGCCCGCGAAGGCGGTGCCGTTGAACCCGTTGCCGCCGCGGTACTCGAGGAGGCCGAGGAGGAAGAGGGCCGCGCCGCCGACGTACATCGCGAGCGACACGGAGTTGGCGGCGGTGACACCGGAGAGGACGCCGGTGTGGCCGATACCGAACGCGAGAAGGGTGAGACCCAGGGCGATGTTCCCCAGGGTCGAAGTCGAGGCCGTGCTTCCCGCAGAGACACCATTGTCCACGGCGGGCTCCCTTCGATCTGCAGTTGTTTGCTGCGTCCCAGCAGCACTTATCTACCCTTTACACAGGTACACAACCGCACAACCGGAATACAGAGGGTCACGGAATGACAACGACCGGTCGCTGCGCCCGCTTGGCCAGACGTCCCGCGACCGAGCCGAAGATCCGGCCGACGAGGCCATGAGTGGAACCGACCACGATGGCGTCAGCCGAGTACTCCCGGCCGACCTCCTCCAGCTCGTGGCAGATGTCCCCGCCCCGCTCCACCAGGATCCACGGCACCTCGGAGAGGTAGTCCGCGCAGGCGAGCTCCAGACCCAGCACCTCGGTGCGGTGGTCCGGCACGTCCACGAAGACCGGTGGCTCGCAGCCGGCCCACACCGTGGTGGGGAGCCGGTTCGCCACGTGCACGATGATCAGGCCGGAGCCGGAGCGCCGGGCCATGCCGATCGCGTACGCGAGGGCGCGTTCACTGGACGTGGAGCCGTCGAAGCCCACCACCACCCCGTGCCGGAAGGCAGGGTCGCAGGGCAGGCGTGTCTGTTCCACCGCGCGCAGGTCGCTCGATACGGAATCGGCGAGGTGATGTTTGCGCTTGCGGTCCGCGGGTTCGAAGAATTCGTGACCGGCCATGGATGTCTCGGCGAAGAGTCCTCGGGGGAAGCGACAGGGGCGGTTTCGGCGACTCGGGCTTTCTGACGACGAGGCGGGCGTTTTGGCGACGCTGCGTGACGGAGTTCTGTCCTGGAAGCATCTTTCCAAGCCCTTACCCACCAGGGTACGGCGACACTCCCGTCCTGGACAGGGCTTGCCGCCCTTGGAGAGCGTCCAAGGGAGCATGCCGGAGCGGAGCCCCCTTGGCAATGGCCGCTGTCCCCTACAGCCAGTGACGGAAGGCCCCCGCGCCACCCGTGCGCGCAGTGACCGGGACCTGTGCGCGGGCGTTGGACAGGAGTCCGACCGTCCAGGAAGAGCCCGCAGGGAGTACGCCGTGCCCGGTCATCCGGTTCACCCCGTCCCGCCCGTCCAGCCCGCTCCGCCGACACCGCCCGCCCCCTCCGGGCGCCCCCGTCCGCTTCACCCGTCCGTGCGGTCCTCATCCGCCCGGCCGCATGACGACCCCGCGGGTGACGTGGTGCGCTGGGCCGCCTTCAGCTGCCTGCTCGTGCCGGTGGTGCTGGTGGTCTACGGGACCTCGTACGGCGGGGCCGCCGTGGCCACCCTGGGCCTGGCCGCCGTCACGGCCGCCTGCCGGGTGCTGCTGCGGCACTCCGAGAAGACGGGGCGGGCCGCCGCGCGGGTGCCGGCGGACGAGCCGCTCGCGCACGGGCACCGCGGCCGGCACTCCCGCAGCGGGTCCGGCGCCCACCGCGGCTGCCACGGCTCCCTGGGCCCTTCCCCTCACGACTGACCGATTCGCACGTACACACCCGGCTGTTTTCAGCCAACTTCCGGACTGAACGCTTCCCTTGCCGGAATGTCCCCCCAACCCCCCTACCACCAGCGACGACAGAGCGAAGGGGGCGAAAACACCCCATGGGTACTGGCCACGACCGGATCGTGAGGTTCCCGTGCGGGTAGCGGAGTGGAACGCTTACTGATCGAATGCTTTTCGCCAAGTTGCCAAGTCGACATAGCGCTGCGTGCTGAACTTGTCACGCCGACACCACGGGACGCAGTAGATTCGATCATGTATTTACGGCGGGGGATCCACGTGCAAGGCCGAGGGGAAACGTGCAGGTGCGACCAGACCAAGGAGTCGCGACACCCAAGGGGGGCTTAGCGCCATGAGCCAGGATTCCACCGCAGTCATCGCCGACGCGGGCAGGAAGCTCGCGGGGCGTCGCCGCAGAGAGATCGTCGCCGTGCTGCTGTTCAGCGGCGGCCCGATCTTCGAGAGTTCCATTCCGCTGTCCGTGTTCGGCATCGACCGCCAGGACGCGGGAGTGCCGCGCTACCGGCTGCTCGTGTGCGCCGGGGAAGACGGTCCGCTGCGGACCACCGGCGGGCTCGAACTGACCGCGCCGTACGGACTGGAGGCCATCGCCCGGGCGGGCACGGTCGTCGTCCCGGCCTGGCGCTCCATCACCTCCCCGCCGCCGCCGGAGGCGCTCGACGCCCTGCGGCTGGCGCACGAGGAGGGCGCCCGGATCGTCGGCCTGTGCACGGGAGCCTTCGTGCTCGCCGCCGCCGGGCTGCTCGACGGCCGGCCCGCGACGACGCACTGGATGTACGCGCCGACGCTGGCCAAGCGCTACCCGTCCGTCCACGTCGACCCGCGCGAGCTCTTCGTCGACGACGGCGACGTGCTGACCTCCGCCGGCACCGCGGCCGGAATCGACCTGTGCCTGCACATCGTGCGCACGGACCACGGCAGCGAGGCCGCCGGGGCACTGGCCCGCCGGCTCGTCGTCCCGCCGCGCCGCACCGGCGGCCAGGAGCGCTACCTCGACCGGTCGCTGCCCGAGGAGATCGGCGCCGACCCACTCGCCGAGGTGGTCGCCTGGGCGCTGGAGCACCTCCACGAGCAGTTCGACGTGGAGACGCTGGCCGCCCGCGCCTACATGAGCCGGCGCACCTTCGACCGGCGGTTCCGCTCGCTCACCGGCAGCGCGCCGCTGCAGTGGCTGATCACCCAGCGGGTGCTCCAGGCGCAGCGGCTGCTGGAGACCTCCGACTACTCGGTCGACGAGGTCGCCGGACGCTGCGGCTTCCGCTCCCCGGTCGCCCTGCGCGGCCACTTCCGCCGGCAGCTGGGGTCCTCCCCGGCCGCCTACCGCTCCGCCTACCGGGCGCGCCGGCCGCAGGGCAGCGACGCCCCCGTGTCGGAGATCTCCGGGACCGCGCTGCCGCACCAGCGGACCCCGCAGCCCCAGCGGGCCGCGGCGGCCCTGGCCGCCTCCGGTCCCAGCGTGACGGAGCTGTACGCACCGGGCCGGGTGCTGCGCGAGCACGCGTAGCGGCCGCCGCCCGGAACATCCGGAAGGCGCATGACGAAGGCCCCCCGCATCGGCCGGACACCACCGCGGGGGGCCTTCGGCATAAGGTGGGGCGCATGAACGATCGCATGGTGTGGATCGACTGCGAGATGACCGGGCTCTCGTTGACGGACGACGCACTTATCGAGGTGGCCGCGCTGGTCACCGACTCGGAGCTCAACGTGCTCGGCGAAGGCGTGGACATCGTGATCCGCCCGCCGGACGCGGCCCTGGAGAACATGCCGGACGTGGTGCGCGAGATGCACACCGCCTCCGGCCTGCTCGACGAGCTGGCCGGCGGCACGACCCTGGCCGACGCCGAGGCACAGGTCCTGGCGTACGTACGTGAGCACGTCAAGGAGCCGCGCAAGGCGCCGCTGTGCGGGAACTCCGTCGGCACCGACCGCGGCTTCCTGTCGCGCGACATGCCGGCGCTGGAGGCCCACCTGCACTACCGGATCGTGGACGTGTCCTCGGTCAAGGAGCTGGCGCGCCGCTGGTACCCGCGGGCCTACTTCAACAGCCCGCCGAAGAACGGCAACCACCGGGCGCTCGCGGACATCAAGGAGTCCATCGCCGAGCTGCGCTACTACCGCGAGGCGGTCTTCGTCCCGCAGCCGGGCCCGGACTCGGACACGGCCAAGGCGATCGCCGCCAAGCACGTGGTCGCCGGCGAGTAGGACCGCCGGGACGCCTCGGCAGGGGGTACGGGGAAAGGGGGGAGCGAGCACCCTCCCGGACCCTGTACCCTTTTCTTCGGCCGGTCGTTCCACGACCGGACATGGTGGGTGTAGCTCAGTTGGTAGAGCACCTGGTTGTGGTCCAGGTGGCCGCGGGTTCGAGTCCCGTCACTCACCCTGTGGGAAGGCCCCGGTACGCGAAAGCGGACCGGGGCCTTCCGCGTTTCCCCGTGCGGGAGGCGGTGCCGGCGGCGGCCGCGGGCGGAAGGGGCCGGGCGGAGGCGGGGGCGGCCTAGGCCAGGATGCGGACCTCGGAGAGGATCTCGGTCAGCTCCTCCCCGGTCATGACCGGGGTGATGTCGATCTCGGCGTGG
Source organism: Streptomyces katrae (assembly GCF_000966975.1). Lineage (GTDB taxonomy): Bacteria > Actinomycetota > Actinomycetes > Streptomycetales > Streptomycetaceae > Streptomyces > Streptomyces katrae. The sequence goes on from NZ_JZWV01000077.1 coordinate 27,977, forward strand.
AAGCGGCTGAACAGGTCCCAGGTCAGCAGGGGGGCCTGGGCGCTGTCCTGGAGGTCGAAGACGATCCAGCAGGAGCGCACGCCCTCGTGGAGACCGAAGTAGGCGGCCTCCGGCCGGATCCGGTCCAGGAACTTCCTCAGGGCCTGGACCAGGGCCCCGGTCTTGATGGCCTCGTTGCTGGCGGCCGTGTCCAGGTGGGCCCTGAGCATCACCCTCATGTGCGGCTCCCTCCGTCACCCCCCACCCTCCGCACGGGCCGGGGGCGCGGCAACATCTGCGCCCCCGTCCGTGCCGGGCGGCCGGGTCAGGAGGAGGGGCGGGCCGTCTGGATGTGGAAGTTGAAGTCCGTGTGCCCCAGGGCCTTCATCAGGCGCAGCCACAGCGGCAGGAGCATCTCCGTGCCGCGTGCGGTCTCGATACCGCCCAGGTCGATGATCGAGCCGTCCGGCCATCCGAAGGAGGCCAGCAGGTCGTGGACGGCCTTCTTCGCGTCGGCGTCGTCGCCGGAGAGGAAGACGGAGTGCTCGCCGGGGACCCGGGCGGGGTCGACCATGATCTGGCAGTTCATGGTGTTGAGGGTCTTGACCACCCGCAGCTGCGGGAAGGTCCGCTGGATCAGCTCGCCCAGGCTGTCGTCGTCGACCGGGTCCAGGCGGGGCGGGAAGCCCTGGGAGAAGTCCAGCGGGTTCGCGATGTCGATGAGGACCTTGCCCTGCAGGTGAGCGGCGTCGGCCTCGGTGAGCGCCTCGACGCTGACCCGTCCGCCGGTGGCGTTGACCAGGGTCTCGCCGTGCCGTGCGGCCTCCGGGAAGGCGGCGAGGCCGATCGACGGGTGGGCCTCCTGCCATTCGGCGTACTCCGCCCGGTCCAGGGTGGCCCGCGGGTCGCGGGTGCCGATGACCACCTCGTGGCCCAGGGAGGCCAGGCGGGCGGCCACCGTACGGCCGACGATTCCGGTGCCGAGAACTGCGTAGCGCATGTGGATGTCCAATCGCGATGGGTGCGGCACGAGCCGTGCGCGGGGTACGGCCGGGCGGGAGGGCCGGCGCCCACCGGCCCCCAACTGGCGTGGACCGTACGGTATTCCACACACGGCCGGGCCGTTCGCGCCGAGCACCAGGGACCGGGGCTGCTCCCGGTGCGGGGAGATCAGGGTGGCGAGGAGACCGCCGGAGACGAGGTGTCCATGGGGCGGACCGTACCGAGCCGTGC
>NZ_JZWV01000594.1 GCF_000966975.1 Streptomyces katrae
GCCCGTGTCGGCGGCGCAGGCGGCGAGGTCACGGGCGAGCCCGTCCAGCCGGTCGGCGTCGGCGCGGGCCAGGACGGCGTACGAGCACGGGCCGGCGGTGCCCGCGGCCGCCGGGGCTGAGGTGCCCGGGGCGGGCAGGGCGACCAGCAGGGTGTGCGGGGCGAGGGTGAGGGGCACCCTGTCGGGGGCGAGGGCCGGGGTCAGCAGGACGGGCGGGGCGGCTGCGGTGAGGAAGCGGACGATCTCCTCGGCGAC
>NZ_JZWV01000595.1 GCF_000966975.1 Streptomyces katrae
CGGCGACCCGGGCGGCGAAAGCGGTCGCCGCGCAGCCGGTGGCGGCCCCGCACAGCGGGGAGGGCGGTCCGGGCCTCAGGGCGCCCCCGCCGTCGACGGGGGTGTCGGCGTCGGGGTCCTCCCGGAGCCAGCCGGGGGCGGCCAGGATCTCCGTGCCGGGGTCGACGGCCAGCCCCTCCCAGACGAAGCGGGCCCGTACCGGGTGCACGGCGGCCTCCACCGGCGGGAAGCGGCGCAGGGCGAGCGCCACGGCCCCGGCGGGGCCGCCGGCCGCCTCCGGGACGCCCGCCGCGGTGAGGGCGAGGGCCTGGAGGGCGGTCGTCACGGCCGCCTCGGAGACCACGGCCAGGGCGTGGGCCAGCGCCTTCTCGCGCCCGCCCCCGTCGGCCGGCGTCGCCCCCTCCGTACGGGCGGCGGGTACCCCGGCGGGTCCGGCCGCCGTGCCGCGGGCCAGGCCGGCCGCCACGGTGCCGGGCTCCGGGTCTGCCAGGTAGGGGGCGATCCTGCGGGTCAGGGCGGCCGCCCTGCCGTCGTGTGCGCGGGTGCCCGCGGCCGCGGCGGTCCTCAGCAGCACCTCACTGAGCAGGGTGTCGTCCGCCGCGGCCCCGCCCGCCACCACCCGGCGGGCCGCGCGCAGCAGCCCGGGCCGCCAGACCTCCCAGGGCAGGGCGTGGTCGTCCCGGCGGGCCCCGGCCACCCGTTCCAGCTCCTCGGCCAGCGGGCCGGCGAACTCCGGCACGTCGGGGGCGGCGTCCGGCGGGAACGGGACGTGGG
>NZ_JZWV01000596.1 GCF_000966975.1 Streptomyces katrae
GGACGTGGGGGTGCAGGCCGTGCCGCCGTCCGGCCGCGTCGAGGCGGACGGCGGGGGCGAGGGCGTCCGAGGCGGCCCCCGCGGCGAGCAGCCCGGCGGTGTCGGCCGGCCCGAGCGGGACGAGGAAGGAGCCGAACGGGGTGCGCAGCCGGACGGGGCGTCCGGAACGGCTGCGGTGGAGGTGGGCGAGGACACCCCGGGCCGCACCCTCACGGGTGAGGGAGTCCAGGCCCAGGGCGCGGGCGGGGGCGTCCGCCCAGGGCAGGCGGTGGGCGAGCATGGCCGCGCTGAACACCGCGTTCTCCAGCGGCCAGGCGGTGGCGGGGGTGGTCATCGGGGGGCGTTCTCCCTCGGGTCACACAGGGGCACGGACGGGGGCACGGGCGCGGGGCGGGTCACCTGTCGCGCAGCATGTAGGGCTGGTTGGCGGTGATCTCACCGTCGTAACGGCGGATCAGGTCGTTGATCCGTTCCCGGTGATGGCCCAGTTCGCCGCGCAGGCTGTCGGAGTAGGCCTGCGGGGCGTGCGAGAGCGGGTAGTCGTACGACTCGTCGAGCCAGGCCAGTTCCACCCAGTCGTCCGGGATGTCGTTCGGGGAGGCCGGGCCGCGGCCGTCCAGCGTAGGGATCACGTCGTGCTTGTTGACCAGGCTGACGACCCGGGTGGTGTGGTCGGCGGGCCGCTTGTTGTCGATCGGGGAGCCCAGTGTGACCACGTGGGTGATCCGGTACTCGGAGGCGACGTCCACGTCGGCGGCGAGGTTCATCGCGGTCAGGCCGCCGAGGCTGTGGCCGACCAGCATCAGCTCCGACCCGGCCGGCACGCCGGCCCGGAGCAGCAGCTTCTTCACCGCCCGGGTGTAGGTGGTGTCGGTGCGCAGCAGGCCGTCGAAGGCGCCGATGAGGTCCTGCGGGGTGCTGTTGCTGAGCAGGGCGAAGCTGGTTCCGGGGAGCAGCACGACGTGGCGTACGGCGCCGTCCGCGCAGGAGACGCGGCGCAGCAGGACCAGGCCGTGGTTGCCGAGGGCGCCGATGTCGTTGATGTAGCTGACGATGTCGTTGCCGGAGGTGCCGAGGACCTTGGCGAGGATCGGGTCCGGCTCGGCGCGTTCGGCGCGGCCGGGGCCGGGGTTGAGGTACTTGAGGAGGGAGCTGGGCAGGCCGAGGAACGGGTCGGTGGTGGGGACTCCGCCCGCGAGGGTGACCCAGGAGAACTCGTCGTTCACGGGGTTCTCGTCCAACAGCCCGGTCAGTGCGAGGAGTTCCATGATGACGGGGCTGACGGTGGTGAGGGCCCGGGTGATGCCGAGCCGTTCCACCAGGGCGTGCAGGGCGCGGGCGGCCTCCAGGCGGTCGCCGGCGACGAGGGCGCCGGTGAGACGGCGGGCGTGGGGGGAGTCCAGGTTGGGGTGGGTGACGGTGGCGGCCTCGATGCGCAGGGCGAACGCGTCCACCGCCATGGCGACGGCCGCGGGCCGGCGGCGGGTCACGTTGCCCGCGATCCGGGCGAGTTCTCCGACGACGCCGCCGTTGGCCCCGAAGCCGAGGCCGGCCGGGTCGGTCAGGGCGCGTACGCAGGACAGTGCCGTGCCCAGGGCCCAGGTGGGGCGGCGCAGGGCCTGGAGGGCGGAGCCCGCGCCGGTCAGCGCTTCGGTGAGGCCGGCTCCGGCCCGCTTCGCGGCGAGGGCGGCGTCGGCGAGGAGTACGGAGGCCGCGATGAGGAGTTCGGTGTCGGAGCGGCCGGTGCCGGTACGGTCCGTATCGGTACGGGCGACGACGGGGTCGGCGGCGGCCGGTGGCGGACCCGGCCGCGCGGGA
>NZ_JZWV01000597.1 GCF_000966975.1 Streptomyces katrae
GGGCCGCCGGGGGGTCCGCCGGCGCCGGGGATGTTCTTCCGCTGTCCGTCGGAGTGCTGCCGGGTGGGGTTCCCGGTCGCCTGAGGCGTCACGTTCCAACCTCTCGTCGCATGACCCGTTGTCCGCGACGCATGGTGACAGCGAACGGGGCCCCGTCGGCGCACCCGGGCGCCCGATCCGGCGCACGTGCCGGGTCCCCGCCGCCGCGCACGCCCCGTCGGCACTGGAATCCGGGTCCCGCGCCGGCCCCGTTCGGCTCCGCCCGGGTGGGTGGGATGACGCGGCGGCCCGGGGTTGACGCGGCCCGCCGCGCCATGCGGTCAGCAGGGTTTGCGCCAGGTGTCCAGCTCCGGGTTCTTCAGCATCGAGGAAAGGTTCAGCTTGCGGGCCTCGGGACAGAAGTTCGAGGGGGTCCCCTTGTACTCGACGTGGAAGACCGCCTTGCCCGCCTTGATGAAGGGGCTGAGCGCCGCGCACTCGCCGAACTGGGCGCACTCCTCGTTGACCGCGAAGTCGAAGGCTCCTTCGAGCTGCGGGATCTGCGGCAGGTCGTTCTTGAGGCCGACCGACAGCCCGCGCGCGTGCGCGATCTCGGCGATCATGCGGTTGTAGGCGAGCTGGTGCTCGGCCGTCAGCGGGAAGCCCGTGTCGTTGCCGTAGCCCTCCACCAGGTCGGGCTCCACCGCGTCGAAGCCCTTGTCCCGGCACATGTCGAAGCGCCGTTCCATGAGCGGGCGGAGCTGGTCGGTGCGGCGGATGTCCAGCCAGCGCTCGCCCTTCCAGCCGTTGGGCTTGCCGAAGAGGCCGGTGGGGAAGGCGTCCTTGTCCGGGCGGAAGTCCTCCCAGGCGCCGACGTTGACGTAGCAGATGACCTTGCGGCCGTCGCGGTGCAGCCGGTCCACGTCGGCCTTGGAGTTCTCGAACCCGTCGATGTCGTACACGGGTACGTCGACCGAGGGGTCGGAGCGTCCGTCGAGCTGCCACTGCCAGGCCAGGCCGGGCTGCGGCTGCCAGCGGGGCCTGGCCTGGCCGCCGGGGGCGGAGGAGGAGGGAGAGGGAGAGGGGGCCGGCGGCGATCCGGGCGGGGACGGGGAGCCGGGGACGGGCGAGGCCGGTCCTGGTCCCTGGC
>NZ_JZWV01000598.1 GCF_000966975.1 Streptomyces katrae
GGACGGCTCGGGTGCGGCGTCGTCGTCCTCGTCGTCCGCGGTGGAGCAGGCGGTCAGGGCCAGCGCCGTCAGGACGGCCACCAGGCCGAGCCGGACCGGCGGGCCCTTGCGGCTGCGCGGGGTGGGGCGGGCCGGCGGGGTGGGGCTCATCGTTCCATCCCGGTGAGTGCGGGGGTCGGCTGTTTCCATGGGTTGGGGAGTTCGCCCGTCACGGGCCCGCAGACCGCCGCTCCGCGTTCGTGCGCGGTGCGCACGGCCAGCGGG
>NZ_JZWV01000599.1 GCF_000966975.1 Streptomyces katrae
GGGCCTCGGGTACCCCGTAGACGAGGTGGCAGAAGCGTTCGGGGGCGTGGCGGGCCGTCCAGGGCGGCCGGGTGAAGGAGGAGACGTACGTCGACCAGTGCCCTTCGAAGGTGACGGTCAGGTCGCCGAGGCGCACGTAGCCGGAGTCGGGGTGGACTCCCGGGTTCAGCACCACGGGCCTCGCGCCCAGCCGGCGCAGCGAGCGGATCATCCGGCGGGCGCCGGGCAGTTCCTCCCGGGTGGGGGCCACGCGGTCGAGGAAGCAGCCGTCGACCGCGTACCACTCCTGGTAGCGGCACATCTCGTGGACGACCTCGACCTGGCCGCGTGCCCCGTACAGGGTGTCCACGTAGCCGAGGAGGCGGGCCCCGGCCGTCCGCAGTGCGGCAGCGGCGGCCGCGAACGCGGGGTCGGGGCGCTCCCCCGGCCCGTCGGCCGGGTTGAGCACCACCCCGTAGGTCGCGGCGGCGCCGGTGATCAGCCGGTGCCAGGCCCCGGGGTCCTCGGCCGGGTGGACGTACAGCGGAACCAGCAGGGTCATGGCGTCAGGGTTCCCGCCGGGGCGGTCGCCGCCCAGAGCGCGGCGAGCGAGTCCCCGAGGGGGTGGGCGGGGTGCCAGCCGAGGGCCTCGGCGGCGGCGGTGACGTCCGAGCACTGCCAGGACACCTGGGCGGAGCGGGCCGAGCCGGGCGCCTCCTCCTCGATCCGCCCCCGGAAGCCCGCCCGTTCGGCCAGGCCCCGTACCAGTTCGCGGACGGCCACGGCCCGGCCGGCGCCGATGTTGAGGACGGGCGGCAGCGGGCCGGGGGCGGTGACGGCGAGGGCCGCCGCGTGGGCCACGTCCCGTACGTCCACGAAGTCGCGGTGCGCGGAGAGGTCGCCGAGCCGCAGTACCGCCTCCGGGTCCGGGCCGGCCTCCCGCAGCAGGGCGGCGATCCGGCCCGGCAGCCCGCTCGGCGGGGCTCCGGGCCCCACCGGGTTCCCCACCCGCAGGACCACGCCGTCCAGACCGGAGGCGGTGACGGCGAGGGTGCCCGCCAGTTTCGTGGCCCCGTACGGGCCGACCGGGTGGGTGGCGGCCGACTCGGTGACCCGGGTGCCGGGGGTGCCGGGCCCGTACTCGGCCGCCGAGCCCAGGTGCACGAGGCGCGCGGCGGGTGCCGCCTCGCGCAGCGCGGCGCACAGGGCGGCGGGGCCGCGGGCGTTGGCCTCGGCGAGGGTCACGGCGTCGCCGCCGGTGGCGCCCGCGCAGTTGACCACCGCGTCGGGGGCGGCGGTGGCCAGGACGGCCGCCATCCGCTGCGGGGGGTCGGCCGCGAGGTCGATGCCGAAGTCGGCGCCGGGCGAGCGGCCGCCGTCGAACACCCGCGCGCCCGGGAGGGCGCGCAGGCGGTCGGCGACATGGGCGCCCAGGTAGCCGGTCCGGCCCAGGACGAGAATGCGCATGAGGTGCTCAGGCTCCCTTGAGCAGCAGGGACTTGCGGGTGGTGAACTCGGCATTGGCCCGGTCGTAGTCGTCGGGGCGGCCGATGTCGAGCCAGTAGCCGTCGAACGCGTAGGACTGCGGCAGGTTCTGACTGTCCAGCAGGTCGAGGACGAGTTCGTCGAAGCCGAGCGGCAGGCCCGGCGTGTAGTTGTCGAGGGTGGAGCGGCTCAGACCGTACACCCCCATGGAGACGTGGTAGTCCATGCTGGGCTTCTCGGTGAAGCCGACGACCCGGCTGGCGTCGGTGGTCAGCACCCCGAAGTCGATGTGCACCTTGCGCGGGTAGGTGGCGATGGTCAGCGGCGCGCCGGACGCCTCGTGGCGGCGCAGCACGTCGGCGTAGTCGAGGTCGGTGAGCACGTCGCCGTTCATCACGAGGAAGTGCTCGGGGAGGCGGTCGCGCAGGTTGAGCAGGGGTCCCATGGTGCCGAGGGGGCTCTCCTCGGTGGCGTAGTCCACGCTCATGCCCCACTGGGAGCCGTCGCCGACGTAGGCCCGGATGATCTCGCCGAGGTGTCCGATGGCGATGGTGCACCGGGTGAACCCTGCCGTCGAGAGCTGGCGCAGCACGATCTCCAGGATCGCGTGCTGGTCTCCGATGGGCACGAGCGGCTTCGGCAGGGCCGTGGTGTAGGGCCGCAGCCGGACGCCCTTGCCGCCCGCCAGGATCACTGCGTACATGGGTCTCCTCCTAGGGTTGGGTGGGGGGAGGTGAGTGACGTGGGGTAGTGGAGAACGTCGGCGGTGCGGCCGACGGTCAGATGTTGTAGATGCCGGTCTTGTAGCGGGCCAGGTTGGCGGGGTCGCGGAAGAACTCGACGGTGTGCGCGAGGCCTTCCTCCAGGCTGTGGCGCGGCCGCCAGCCGGTGGCGGCGGTGAGCCGGCTCGCGTCGGCGACCAGCCGCATCACCTCGGAGGCGGGGGGCCGCAGCCGCTGCGTGTCCTCGCGGACCTCGATCGGGACGTCCATGACCTTGCCGATCAGGGTGACCAGGTCCGCTACCGAGATCTCGCCGCCGGTACCGGAGTTGAAGGTGCGGCCCACGACCTGTGCGGCGGGTGCGGTGCCAGCCGCGAGGAAGGCCTGCGCGGTGTCCTTGACGAAGCTGAAGTCGCGGGTGGGCCGCAGGTCTCCGAGGGTGATGACGCGTTCCCCGGCCGCGACCTGGCCGATGACGGTGGGGATCACCGCGCGCATCGACTGGCGGGGTCCGTAGGTGTTGAACGGGCGCAGCGTGACCACCGGGGTTTCGAAGCTGGCGTGGTAGCTGTCGGCCAGCCGGTCACCGCCGGCCTTGGAAGCGGCGTACGGGGACTGGGTGTTGATGGGGTGGTCCTCGGTGATCGGCACGGTCTGCGCGGTGCCGTACGTCTCGCTGGTCGAGGTGTGCACGAGGCGGGGGGTGCCCAGGGCCCGGACGGCTTCGAGGACGTTGAGGGTGCCGGTCACGTTGGTGTCGACGTAGCTGTGCGGGGCCCGGTAGGAGTAGGGGATCGCGATGAGCGCGGCCAGGTGGTAGGCGGCTTCGGCGCCTTCGAGGAGCCCGCGGACGGATCCGGGGTCGCGGACGTCCCCGAGGACGATCTCCACCTGGTCGAGGACGTCGGGGGCCAGGGTCTCCAGCCACCCGTACGAGGAGAAGGAGTTGTACTGGGCCATGGCGCGGACCCGGTAGCCGCGGGCGACGAGGGCCTCGGTGAGGTGGGAGCCGATGAAGCCCTCGGCTCCGGTGACGGCGGCGAGCGGTGCGGTGGTCAACTGGTGCACCTTTCAGGTGGGTTGGCGGAGCGTACGGGGATGGGCGGGCGGTGGTCAGGCGTGCCGGGCGGGGCGGCCGAGGACGCGGAGGGTGCAGGCGGCCAGGGCCGTCGCGGCGAGGCCGCAGGAGAGGGTCAGGGCGGGCGGGCCCGGGGCGGGCCCGAGGACGGTGACGGTTCCCGCCCCGGCCGCGGCGGCCGCGCAGAGGGCCGCGGGCGGCCAGGCGACCCCGAAGG
>NZ_JZWV01000600.1 GCF_000966975.1 Streptomyces katrae
GGGCGGTCCACAGGGTCGCGGCGAGCAGCAGCAGGGCGGCCGGGGCGGCGCCGGTCAGCAGCGCCACGGGCAGCAGGAGCAGCAGGTAGGCCGCCAGGCACATGCCCAGGACCCCGGTGGACCTCAGCAGGAACCCGGCGGGTGTGGAGGCCGCGCCGAGGGCGGTGACGGACAGCCCGCGGAAGCGGTAGAGCAGCCATTCCGCCGGGCCCATGCTCACGGTCAGCGCGATCACCGCGTACGGCTCCGTGCGCCCCTCCAGCAGGACCAGTACGGCCGCCGCCAGACCGAACAGCCCGTACGGCAGGGACTTCCGCAGCGGCGGCCGGGCACCGCCGTCCGGGGCGGCCGGGGCGGCGTACGTGCCGCGCAGCACCCGGACGACCGCGGCCAGCGTGGCGAGGAGCGCGAGCGCCGGGAGCGCGGTGCGGACCAGGGGGCCCGGCTCCCACCAGGGCAGGACGGCGGCGCCCACGAGCAGCGGGGTGAGGGCGGCCAGCAGGAGCCGCTCGCGGCCCAGCACCAGCAGGATCCCGGCGGCGGCCAGGTAGAGGGACTGCGCGGCCACGGCCCAGGTGACGGCGGAGCCGCCGGCGGCCGCGGCCCCCGCGGCGGTGGCGGCGACCGCGCCGAGCGGCGCCCCGGCCAGCAGGGTCCGGCCCGCCTCGCGCGGCCCGGCCACCATCCGCAGGTAGGCGCGGTGTCCCAGGGCCTGGCCCCAGGCCCAGGAGACGATCCCGGCGACGATCGGCCCGGCGGCGTGCCGGCCGGGCTGCCACAGCGGGGCGGTGAGCAGGTAGGCGAGTCCCGGGAGGGCGAAGAGCACCCCGCGCAGCAGGCACCGTACGGTGTCGGGGCGCCAGGGGTCCGCCGCCCGGGCGGGCTCGGGGAAGACCCGGGGCACCCGCTCGTAGAGGGCGGCGGCGAGGGAGAAGATGTTGGGGTGTCCGTACCGCTCGCGGATCAGCTCGGCGGACAGGCCCTCGGCCTCCAGGAGGGCGGCCACCTCGTACGGGTGGACGGCCGGCCCGACGCGGTCGGCCAGTTCGGCGGCGAGCCGGCTGACCTCCTGCTCGTTCGGGCCGGGGAGTCTGAGGGCGAGGGTGGTCTCGGTCCACGCCCGGCGGGCCGGTCGTGCGGCGGTGTCCGCCAGCCGCAGGGCCAGGGTGTCCTGGTGCGCGCCGCCGGGTTCGAGTGAGATGGGCCCGCTCATCCGGCGAGGCTCCCCGTGCCGGTGGCCGCGGTGGTCCCGGGCTCGCGGGCCTGCCGCCCCTCGGACGTGAGGGCCCGGACGGGTGCGGGCGGGCGGGCCCGCTCCTTTCTGCGGGCGCGTCCGGCGGCGACGGCCACCGGGGTGAGGACGGCCGGGGCCGGGGTGCGGGTGGGCGGGGCCGGAACCGGGGTGAGGACGGCTTCGGTGAGCGGCGTGCGGGCCTGGCCGGGCAGTTCCAGGTAGATGGAGCGGAAGGTGTCGATGGTCTGCCGGAGGGTGAACTGCTCGATGACCCGCAGCCGGGCCGCCTCGCCCATGGCGGCGCGCCGGGCGGGGTCCCCGAGGAGTTCCAGGGCGGCTTCGGCCATGGCCGCCGGATCGCGCGGCGGCACCACGAGACCGGTGTCGCCGACCGCCTCGCGTACCCCGCCGACGTCGGTGGAGACGGTGGCCCGCCCGCAGGACATGGCCTCGATGAGGGTGAAGGGGAAGCCCTCGCTGATGCTGGAGAGCATCACGACGTTCCCGGCCGCGTAGGCGTCCTTGATGTCCTCGACGCGGCCCTCGAAGGCGACCGCGTCGGCGTGGCCGAGGTCGCGGGCCAGGGCCTCGCAGCGCTCGCGGTACGCTTCGCCGCCGCGCGGCGTGCCGCCGAACAGGCGCAGCCGGGCCTCGGGGACCCGTTCGCGGACCAGGGCGAAGGCGCGGATCAGGGTCTCCAGGTCCTTGATGGGGTCGACCCGGCCGGCCCAGCTGAGGGTGGGCGCGTCCGGTTCCGGCCCGGCGGGCGGGAAGGCGGCGGGGTCGACGCCGTTGTAGACGGTGCGGATGGCCTGCGGGTCGGCGCCGCCCTCTTCCTCCCAGAGCCGGTTGTAGCGGTTGCCGGGGGTGATCAGGGAGGCCCGCCGGTAGCTCTCCTCCGCCAGCAGCCGGAAGAAGCCGAGGACGACGGCCTTGACGGGCCAGCGGTAGGGGGCCGTGCGGTAGCCGAGGTAGCGCTCGCGCAGGTAGACGCCGTGTTCGGTGAGCAGCAGCGGGACGCCGTGCCGTTCGAGTCCGGCCAGTCCGGGCAGGACGGCGACGCCGCCGCTGACGGCGTGGGCCACGCCGTGTTCCGGGGGCGGGGCGGCGAGGGGGCGCAGGGCGTGCTCCAGCAGGGAGGTCGCGGTGAGGGCGTCGTGCAGGGTCGGCCGGGCCTCGCGCACGGTGAGCCCGGGGCGGTTCCAGACCGCCGCGAGCACCGCGATGGCTGGCAGGTAGGGGCTGAGGGCCCCGTCGGAGGCGGCCCGGGCCAGCGTGGAGAGGGCGGGGGCGAACCCGGCCTCGGCGCGGGGGTCGAGGAGTGCGGTGAGGAACCGCTCGTAGGCTCCGGAGAGCCTGCGGTGGGCGCGGCCGCGCGGGGCGCGGCCCTCGGGGGGCGCGCCCCACATGGGCACCGACCGGACGCCGAGGACGTGGCCGGGCAGGTCCCAGGCGAGGGATTCCCGGCCGGTGCCGGTGACGGCGATGACGTCGAAGTCGATGTCGGGCATGCCCTGGACGAGCTGGTCGCACCAGACGCTGACCCCGCCGTGACTGTGCGGATAGGTGCCTTCGGTGAGCAGGGTGACGTGTGGCGCGCCGGGGCGCCGCGCGCCGGCTTGAGCGTGCATGGGTGTGCTCCACGGCCGGTGTGTGGGGGTGGTCGGGCCGGTCCGGGCCGCGCTGGGCGGGCCCGGACCGGCGGGACGCCGGTTCAGCGCCGGTCGGTGCCCTTCGCGCCCTCGCGGACGGCGGGCGGGACGTCCGCGGCGGGTGCCGGTGCGGTGGCGGGCGCCGGTCGGGGCGCGGCCACGGCGGACGGTGCGGCGGGGGCCGACGACGGCAGGGCCAGTTCGAGGGGCGTGCCGGTCGAGCTGGTCCAGCCGGAGACGCGTCCCGCGTAGGGGCTGCCGAAGGCGGCGGCGCCGAGCCGGGTGCCGGAGGGCAGGGTGGCGGTGACGTCGAGGCCGGCGGGCGCCACGACGGTGACGGCGGTGCCGATCCGGTAGGCGGTGACCTGGCCGGCCTGGACGGCGTTCTTCCAGGCCCCGCGGCGTTTCAGTTCCGTGCCGATGTCCTTCATCCGCTCGTTCACCAGTGGGGTGTCGGCGGCGAACAGGGCGTCGTAGCCGTCGATGACCCCGTTCAGCACCGGGTAGGCGAGGCGTTCTTCGGCCAGGTTCGACTGGTGGATGAAGTGCGGCTTCGGGTCGTTGGCGAGGACGTGGCCGAGGGCGGTGCGGGTCTCGGCGGGCACGATCTTCTGCGCGTACCCGGTGGTGGTGTCCAGGGGTGCGGGCAGGCAGGTGGTGGTGTCCGAGTGGTCCTCGCAGATGCCGCTGCCGCCCTGGGCGCGGGAGGTGTAGATCCAGTTGTACTCGTCGGCCGCCTCGGCGGCCTTCCCGACGTTGTAGTAGACGTTCATCGGGTAGCGGGCGACGGTGGAGGCGGAGCCGACCTGACGCTGCTCGGGGTCCCGGGAGTTGTCCGAGGCGACCCACTTGATCCCGTCGCCGGTGAGGGAGGCCGCGAGGTTCGGGTTGTCCTGCGGCTGCTGGGGCAGGACGGCCATGCCGGAGTGCTCGCCGGTGACGAGTTCGTCGTTCTGCAGGGGCAGGCCGAAGCTCTGGCCCCAGAGGCGGTTGAGGACGATCTCGTTGTCGATGGTGGTGCGGCTGACCCACTTGGTGCTGCCGTCGGGGTTGGTGGCGCACCGCCAGGGGACCACGCTGACGTCCTGTTCGCAGCCCAGGAAGGCGTGCGTGTAGGTGTGGTTGATCCAGCGGAACCTGTCGCGGTCGGCCTGGAGTCTGTCGGCCAGCAGGTCGACGCCGTTGTTGTCCTCGCGCTGGTCGAGGCTGCCGGCGCCGTTGTAGACCATGTCGAGGGTGAAGTTGCGGCCGGCCTGCCAGTTCTTGGCGTACTCGGCGTCGTCCGCGGTCATCCGGATGGGGTTGGGGGTTCCTCCGCCGCCGTCGGCGCAGTCGACGTCGCCGGGGGTGCAGTTGAGCCGGGTGTCCCAGCGGTCGTCGGCGGCGAAGACGTCGTCCACGTGAACGGAGAAGTAGTTGCGGGAGGCGCCGAGGTGGACGCCGCCGGTCATCCATTCCACGATCCCGCGGGCGAGCAGCCGGTACTGCTGCTGGTAGCGGTTGTAGACGAAGGTGACGACGAGTTCGCGCCGGCCGTCGTGCTTGTACTCGCCGACGAGCGAGCCGCGGCGGGCGGTGCCCGGGATGGGTGCGTCGACGTAGGTGGTGAAGTCCGCGCCGGGGGCGGGCTGGGCCAGGTAGGCGTAACTCTCGCCGACGGTGGGCGAGTTGTCCTCGAACGGGACGGATCCTTCGAGGTAGCCGAAGGGGCCGGAGCGGCCGGCGGCGGTGACCGCCGCCTGGGCGCCGTCGACGCTGCCGGCGTAGCCGCCGGCGACGAAATACTGGAGGCCGACCTGGGGACGCGCGTAGGTGTAGGCGTCGACCTGGGGTATGTCGTACCTCTGCTCGTAGGCCGCGAGGGCGGCCATCTCGGCGGAACCCGCGGCGAACGGGTTGTCGTTGGGCAGGACGACCGCCTGGAACCTGGCGCGGGGCCGGCCGCCGACGGTGTCGGCGAGGAAGGCCGCGTCGATGACGGGCCGGTCCGGCCGTGTGAGGTCGACCTGGGTGTACGGCGTCCCCGCCGAGTCCAGCTCCGCCGTGATGGCCTGGACGGCCGGGCCTCCGTCGGCCACGACCAGCACTCTGAGGTCCACGCGGGGCGTGGTGGCGTCGGCGTGGGCCGCGCCGGCCGGCAGTCCGGCGGCTGCGATGAGCGCGCCCACCGATAAGACGGCGGTACGTATGCGTCGCCTGCTTCGCTTCATGCGGTGAAAGTCCCTCCCCGGGCAGGGGTGAGCGCAGCACGCACGAAGCGGCGGACGCCCCCCTTGCGCGACGCCGGCCTCCCCCTCAGAAACCAGTCGTCGACGCATCCGTCGCGTCACATGGTGGTGCCTGTGTGTAGCTTTCGTGGGGGCGTTGCGAAAACCGACGGAAAAACGCAGGCGACCAACTCGGCGGAAGGCAGGCCGAGTTGTCCTCCCCTGCCCCTTCCCGCCCCTTCCGGAACCCGGCGGGCGGGAGTGTCCGCCGACCATGAGGGCCGGTCCGGAGCCGAGCGCGGTGCCGCCGGACCGAGCCGGGCCGGCGGCACCACTCCCTCGTGGTCTGGACCACTGGGGTCTTCGGCCGGGGGCGATTTCAAGCCATCGCCCGCCGGAACGGGGGGCCGGTCAGGCGCAGAGGACTCGGGTCTCGGGGGTGTAGACCGGGCCGCCGCTGGTGTTCGTGCTGTCGCTGAACTCGGCGTAGTAGTACGAGTAGAAGCCGATGTTCCCGTTGCAGCCGGAGTCGGCGGCCACCTTGAGGGTCAGCGTCACGGTGCGGCTCTGACCGGGGGGTATGGTCGCGCCGTAGTTGGCGCCGAGGTCGGAGGGGCCCACGCCGGAGCAGGCGGCGGCACCGGTCGGGGTGGCCACGCTGCAGCCGGTGAAGCTGTACTTGAGGTCGGCGCGCTGGGTGGTGAGCCAGGTCGGGGCGATGCTCTGGTACACGAACCAGACGTCGTAGGTCTTGTTGTTGGTGAGCGTCATCGACAGGTTCACCGTGCCGCCGGGGGTGACGGTGGCCGCGTTCGTGGCGAACGTCAGGGCTGCGGGCGCGGGGTCGGCCTGGGCCGCGGGGGCCAGGCCGAACACGGCCAGGACGGAGGCGAGGGACGCGGTGAGGCCGAGGCGGCTCTTCAGAGGTGATCGCATGGCCCGGGAGGCTAGGGCGAGGCCTCGCGCGGCGTCTGCCCCGCGGGGGAGCGCGGGGGCGCACAACGGCCGGAAGTGTGCGCCCCGTGAAGGCGCCCCGGGGAGCCTGTGAAGGGTGATCACGCACCGTATACCGGCAGTCCACGGTGGGTTCCCGGCCGCATGCCCGGAAACCCGCGGAGCGGAGGGCCCACGAGACGGTGAATGGCGCGTACCCACCCCGGCCGGCCCCCGGAACCCCGGACCCCGCTTCTCGGCCGTCCCGCCCGCGACCACAAACGGAACCACCGCCCGGCACGACCCGCGGACGGCCGCCGCGGAAAGCGGAAAACCGAAGGCGTCGGCCGCCGGCGCCCGAAGCCCCGTCCTCGCCGCGCCCCGGCCCCCGCACTCCGTTTCACGGGCCGCCGTTATCCCGGGGGGACGCCGTCGAAGGTGATCTCGCCGCTGCGGAGGAGTTCGGCCGCCATGTTGCGTTCCATCATGCGCAGGGCCGCCTCGGCGAGGCCGGCGTCGATATGGGCGACGGCGTCGAGGGCCACGACGACGTCGAGGTGGCGGATGTGGGCGTCCAGGGCCGAGTAGAGCACGCACTGCTCGGTCACCTGCCCGCACAGGACCACCCGCCGCACACCGAGCTGGCCCAGCAGGTAGGCCAGCGGCGTTTCGTAGAAGACCGAGTGCCGCGCCTTGACGACGAACAGGGACTCCTCGTCCGGTGCGACCGGCTCCACCAGGTCGCGGTAGCGGCCGGCCAGGGCGGCTTCGAGGATCTCGCCGTGGTGGGAACGCCAGAGGCCGAAGTTGTCGTTCACGTAGACGACGGGTGCGCCGGCGTCCCGCGCCCGCCCGAGCAGCGCCCCGATGCCCGGAAGGGCTTCGCGGACGGACCGCACCAGCACGTCGGCGTCCTCGTGTTCGTAGGTGTTGAGCATGTCGATCACGATGAGCGCGGCACGGCCCGCGCCGTCGCCGGAGGTCTGGGACAGCAGCATGGCGGGGGTCCTCCATCCGGGGACGAACGACGGGGTGGCCGTGGGGGAAGTCTGCTGCCTCGGCCGGGTTCTGCCGCGTCGGCCACGCCGCGGACGGCTCCCGCGCATGGTCCGCCGCCCCGCACGGGTAGGCGCCGGGGCATGACCCAGGAGCGAGAACCCGCGGCAGCGACCGGCGCGACCTGCGGCACCGGGCGGGAGGGCGCCTCCGGCGGCACCGGGCGGGAGGCGGAGGAGTGACCCCGGACGAGGCCCTGCGCCGGATCGCCTTCCTCCTGGAATGGCGCGGGGCGTCCCCGTACCGGGTGCGGGCCTTCCACACGGCGGCCGACGCCGTCCGGGACCTGCCGGCGGGGCCGGTGGACGCCGCAGAGGCCGCACGACTGCGCGGGGTGGGCCCGGTCACCGCCGAGGTGATCTCCCAGGCCTCCACCGGACAGGTACCCCGCTACCTCGCCCGCCTGCAGGCCGAGGCCGGCCCCGCGGCCCGCGCCGGCTGGGACCTTGCGGCTGCGAGCACCGGGGACTGCCACCTGCACTCCGACTGGTCGGACGGCGGCAGCCCGCTCGAGGACATGGCCGACGCCGCCCGCGCCCTGGGCCACCGGTGGGCCGTGCTGACCGACCATTCGCCGCGCCTGACGATCGCCCACGGGCTGAGCCCGGACCGGCTCAGGAGCCAGCTGCGGGCCGTGGCCGCCGTGAACGCCAGGCTGGGCCCGGGGTTCCGGCTGCTGACCGGCATCGAGTGCGACATCCTCGAGGACGGTTCGCTCGACCAGGACGAGGAGCTGCTCGGCCGGCTCGACCTCGTCGTGGCGTCCGTGCACTCCAAGCTCCGCTCGGAACCCGGGCCGATGACCGCCCGTCTCCTGGCCGCGGTGCGCAACCCCCGCGTGGACGTGCTGGGACACTGCACGGGCCGGATCATCACCGGCCGGGGCCGCCCGCAGTCCCGCTTCGACGCCGGGGCCGTGTTCGCCGCCTGCGCCGAGTCGGGCACCGCGGTGGAGATCAACTGCCGCCCCGAGCGGCGCGACCCGCCGGACGACCTGCTCGAACTGGCCGCGGACGCGGGCTGCCGTTTCGCCGTGGACACCGACGCCCACGCCCCCGAACAGCTGCACTGGCAGACCACGGGCTACGCACGCGCGGCCCGGATCGGCCTGGGAGCGGACCGGCTGATCACCACCTGGCCGCTCGGGCGGCTCCTGGAAGGCAGGGCCGGCGGAGGGTGAAACCGCCCCCACCCCCGCCTGAGTCCTGGTCACGGATGGAAGAGCACCTTCACCATGCTGTCCCGCTTCTTCTGGAAGTCCGCATACGCCCGGGGGGCGTCGTCCAGGGACAGGTGGTGGGTGGCGAAGCCCTCGACCCCGAGGGGGTCGCCGTCGGTGACCAGGGGCATCAGGTCGTCCACCCAACGGCGGACGTTGGCCTGTCCCATGCGCAGCTGGATCTGCTTGTCGAACATCGTGAGCAGCGGCAGCGGATCGGCGGCTCCGCCGTAGACACCGGCGAGGGAGATGGTGCCGCCGCGCCGCACCAGCTCGATCGCCAGTTCCAGGGCGCCCAGACGGTCCACGCCCGCCTTCTTCATCAGGGCGGAGGCCATGGCGTCGGGAAGCAGGCCGGTCGCGGTCTGCAGCGCCTTGACCGCGGAGCCGCCGTGGGCCTCCATGCCGACGGCGTCGATCACGGCGTCGGGGCCGCGGCCGCCGGTGGCGCCGCGGACCGCGTCGACGAGCTGATCGCCGTACTCGGACAGGTCGAAGACCTGCACGCCGTGCCCGGCGGCGCGGGCGAGGCGTTCGGGTACCAGGTCGATGCCGATGACCCGGCCGGCCCCCCGGTGGGCGGCGACGCGGGTGCACATGTCGCCGATCGGGCCGAGGCCCAGGACGGCGACGCTGCCGCCGGGCGGGACGTCCGCGTAGACGACGGCCTGCCAGGCGGTCGGCAGGACGTCCGACAGGTACACGAACCGTTCGTCCGGCGGCCCCTCGGGAACCCGGATGGGCAGGGTGTCGGCGAAGGGGACGCGCAGGTACTCGGCCTGTCCGCCGGGCACCTGGCCGTAGAGCTTGGTGTATCCGAAGAGGCTCGCGCCGCTGCCGTGCTCGCGGACCTGAGTCGTCTCGCACTGCGAGTGCAGGCCGCGTTCACACATGAAACACGTCCCGCAGGACACGTTGAACGGCACGACGACCCGGTCACCGGCCTTCAGTTCCCGGACCTCCGATCCGACCTCGGCGACCACCCCCATCGGCTCGTGCCCCAGGATGTCCCCCGCGTCGAGGAACGGCCCCAGCACCTCGTACAGGTGCAGATCGGACCCGCACAGCCCGGTCGTCGTCACCTCGATCACGGCATCCGTGGGATCGACGAGCTGCGGATCCGGAACGGTTGCGACCTCGATCTTGCGGCGGCCCTGCCAGGTCACGGCTTTCATCACGCCTCCTCTGGCGCGCATGCGGATCCCGGCGCCACGCCGCCGGAATCCGCCGCGGACGTGGGTGTCGGCTGCGGACGTGGGTGTCAGCTGGAGAGGGCTTCGAGGAGCTCGCCGACCTGCGGGTCGGGCAGGGCGCGGGCGACGTCGGCCTGGGCGACGACGCCGACGAGGGTGTGGCCGTCGATCACGGGGAGGCGGCGGACCTTGTGCTCGGCCATGGTCCGGAGGATCTCCGAGGCGTCGTCATCGGCACCGATGGTGACGGCCTCGCCCTGGGCGAGCTCGCCCGCCCTGCAGGTCGCGGGGTCCTTCCCGGCGCCGAGGACCTTCACGACGATGTCGCGGTCGGTGAGCATGCCCTTCAGGAGCTGGTCGCTGCCGCAGATCGGCAGCGCGCCCACTCCGAGGTCGGTCATCTTCTTCGCCGCGTCCAGGATGCTGTCGTCGGCACCGATGCAGGTGGCGTCGGGCGTCATGATCTCGCGTGCGGTGGTCACGATCGGTCTCCTGTGGTTCGCTCGGCCACGCGGCCGGTCCGGCGGCCTGGTACGGCGCACCTGCCCCCTGCCCGACCCGCCAAGCAGCCCGTGCCCGTCCGGTTGGCCGAAGGCCCCCCGCCCGTCGGTGCGGCGGCTGCGAAAGCTTTACCCGGCCCGCCGCACGATCGGGCCGGCAGCGGGTAGGTTGAAGACAGACCAGCCTGGTCTGGTGGGAGACCCCGCGCTACCTGGTGGCCACCTCCGAGTGGCCGGTGGAAGGTACGGGTGGTCTCGCTCGGCTGTGCACGGTACCGATGCCGTGCGCTTGACGGCCCTTGAACCGTGTGCGCTGCGGGACGCCGACCGTGATGTGGCTCTCTCGCGAATCGGCGGCACACCATGCAGCCAGCCCTGGGCGTGGACGTCACCACGTACGACCACACCGTGGTCGTGAGCGTGTCGGGGGAACTCGACACCGATACCTCGCCTCTGGTCGCGCGGGCCACCGGCACACTGGACCTGCGTCCGGGCGGCCCGGCCCTGGTCCTCGACCTGGCGGGCGTGACGTTCATCGACGCCGGCGCCCTGAACATGCTCCTGGCCCTGCGCCACAACGCGCGCGCCCACGGCACCACCCTGCGGCTGCGGGCCGTCCCCGCCCAGGCTCAGCAGCTGCTGGACCTGACCGGGACCCGGCACCTGTTCACCTACTGCCCCGGCCCCGCGCCGGGCCCGGGAACACGGGTGTGAACCGTCCCACCGCCCGCCGCGGCCGGCCGCGCGACAATCCCGGAAGCCGGCCGGCTGACCAACGGGGTTGTCACCCCTTGCGTAGCTTCTTGGGGCCCTGACCCTCCCGCGTGTTCACGCCGGTGTAGGCGTCGTCGTCCTTGCCACCGCTGGGGCGCTGTGAACGGCCGCGCGGTCCCAGGTCGTGGTGGCCCTTCTGCTTGCCGCCCTTGGCCAGGTCCTCGCCGCTGCGCGACGTGCTCTCCACCGGCGCCACCTCGCCGGCGCCGTCGGACGGTGCCACCTTGCCGGTGCGACGCGGGGCACCCTTCGGCGGGGTGTCGAAGGAGCGCCGGGCGCTGGGGTTGTCCTGCGTGTGGGTCGAGTCGACATCCGGCGACCAGCCGTGTTGCTCGGTGCCTTCGTGCCTGCTGGGTCCCTCACCGTGCGGGACGTGCGACTTCGGGCCTGTGGACATCAGGCCGCCCTCCTCCGGTAGACGAAAAGCCTCGGTCCTCACGCCTGCCCCCTGGCGGGCCGGCCAACCGGCCACGCCGGGCGCGAGTGTGTCCGGGGCCAGGGCGGCGGTCGAGTCCGGCAGGAAGAGGGCCAGTGGGTGCCTCGAGCCGATGCGGTCCACGAGCCGGCCGCCCACCGGGGACGGAACGTCAGCCGCACCGAACCCGATCGTGGTCGTCGGCCCGAGCACGGTGGGCGATATGCCGCCACCCTGCCCGGCCGTCCAACCCCGTTGCTGCTGCCGTGACTTGCGCTGCCGCCACTGAAGCCCCCATTCTCCCGGTGGCGCATGCGTGGCCCGACCGGGAAGGCAGTCGGGTGGCACGACCCTCCGGTTCCCGTCCCCTCCTGCGCCGTGCGCCACAACCGGCCGAAGCCAGGCGTACCAAGGGGGAGGGCGAGGACGTGTCATGAAGTGCCCACCCCCCTGCCCTGCCCGGGAACCCGGTGCGAAGATGAACGCGCCATGAAGACGGGCCACTTCTCCAGAGCCGCACGGGCTGCGATGTTCGCAGCCGTCTGCGTGCTGCTCGCGGCGACGGGCCACATCCTCATGTCGGGCGTGGCCGTGCCCTGGTGGGCGGTACCGCCCGCCTTCGCCGGGACGATCGCGGCGGCCTGGGCCCTGGCGGACCGCGAACGCGGACCGCTCGCCGTCACCACCGCGACGGTGGCCGTCCAGGCCGTACTCCATGCCGGGTTCTCCCTGGCCCAGTCGCTGACCCACCCGTCCCTGCCCGCCGGCAACTCGTTCGCGAGGCAGTGGGCCGCGTACCTGACGTGCGGCGGGGGCACGGGAACAGGCCTGTCGGCCCACGAAGCCCTGAAGACCGTCAACGAGGCCGGGCTCGCCACTTTCATGTCCCGGTTACCGCCCGGCGCCCCGATGACGGACGCCCACGACATGCATGGCATGCACGGCATGCATGCCATGCACGGCATGGCCTCCCCCACGGGCGGCATCGGCATGCCCGCCACCGGCCACGACATGGCCGGCATGTCCCCGACGGGCATGCTGGCCGCACACCTGCTCGCCGCCGTCCTGTGCGGCCTCTGGCTCGCCTGTGCGGAGCAGGCGACGTTCCGCTGCCTGCGTGCCGTCGCGGGATGGCTCCGGGCCCCCCTGTGGGTCCTCTTCCGCCTCCTCACCCCGACCACGCCGCACCTGCCCCGCGTCCGGGTCCGCCGGTCCCGCCGCCGCCACGCACTGCGGCAGCTCCTCCTCGTCCACGCCATCACCTCACGGGGTCCGCCGACGGGAACCGCTGTCCTGTGACAGCCGGCTCCCCGAGCGAACGCTGACGGCACCACGCCGCCGCGCCTCGGGCATCGGCCATGCCCTCCGGCAGGCCGTACCCCTTTCACCGGTCCCGCCGTGCGCGGCGCCGGACCTCCTTCACCCATGAGGACCTTGTGGCGATGACTCCTGCCCTGCCCACCCATGCCCGTACGGCCGAACGCCGGACCTCCCGGCCCACCGCCGGCTCCGAGGAGGCCGTGACACGGCTGGCCCTGGACGCCCGCGACGGCGATCCCGTCAAGGCCGACCGCTTCGTCCGCGCGCTCCACCGCGACGTCTGGCGGTACGTGGCCTACCTCAGCGCCGACACCCAGGCCGCCGACGACCTCACCCAGGACGTGTTCCTGCGCGCCCTGGCCGCCCTCCCCCGCTTCGAGGGCCGCTCCTCGGCCAGGACCTGGCTGCTGTCCATCGCGCGCCGCACGGTCGTGGACAGCATCCGCCGCGCCGCCGCCCGTCCCCGCCTGTCGGACCGGCAGGACTGGCAGACCGCCGCCGAGCGGACCCAGCCCCACGACC